>NZ_LKGQ01000022.1:0-62304 GCF_001401785.1 Pseudoalteromonas sp. P1-16-1b
AGTAGTGAAACGAAACAGCGCCGATGATAGTGTAGCATTTGTTATGTGAAAGTAGGACATTACCAGGCTCCAAATACAAGAAAGCCCGACTCGAAAGAGTCGGGCTTTTTTACGTCTGCAGGAAAGTGAAAAACAAAGGTAAAAGGTAAAAGGTAACAGGTTAAAAGGAAAAGAATAACAGCCTAAAGCCACCTCCATGTCTTTAGTAAGACTCTCACGCTGTTTTGCCGCAATATTCTACTGCGTCATCGCAACGAAGTAGCGCACCGACTCCAATTAGTCGGTATTTACTTTGAGGTTTTTTATGATCATTAAAGCGAGCTTAATGGCGTTAGTGACTGAGAAAAATATAATTTTGCTTTGTTAGTGGCTTTGATTTAGGATCAAAACAGTTTAAAACCATGAATGATTTGCCTGTGTATAGATTATTAATTAGCGCCTTATCCATTTTCTTTTGTGTTTCTGTATCAGCAGTTGAAGTAACTGATCTATATCAAGATATTTTGGTCGTAGAAGATAAATCTCGTGATACTCGTTTAGACGCTAGCCGCAAAGCGTTGCTTAACGTATTAGTAAAAGTGAGTGGTGACAAAAGCGCAGATGAAAATCGAGTCGCTAAGCAACGCACTAAAGATATATCCGATTATATGCTGAAATTTGAATATGATGAGCGTATCCCCGGAGAGCTTAAATTATTAGTTAAGTTTGAAGCACGAAAAATCGATGCACTAATCAAAGAGCTTAATTTGCCATTATGGGGAATGCAACGACCACTGGTTGCAATCTGGTTAGGGATTGAAGATAACAGGCAACGAGAGCTAGTAACTCAAGAAAGTTACCCACAGTTAGAGCAGCTCATTTATGATAAGGCAAGCCGTCGTGGATTACCTGTCGTTGTACCTTTGCTTGATTTACAAGATAGACGCCTTGTTGGTGTCCCTGAGGTTTGGGGGAACTTTTCTGAACCAGTAGAAGAGGCATCTAAACGTTACAGTGCTGAGCGCAGTATTACTGCTAGAATGTATCAAGAGTTTAACTCCGATAATTGGGTATTAGATTGGCGTTTTACTAATGACGAAATGTTTGAATCTAACCGAATTATTGGCTATAGACAGCAAATCGTTGCGCAAATGATTGATGATTTAGCGCAAGGTTTAGCTGGCGAATATGCGATCGATCCGAATGCGTATTATGAGCAACGTACTGCCAATTTGACCTTAAAAGGGACAGATAATTTTGTGGATATAGAGTTGGCAAAGCGCCGTCTACTCAACTTAAGTGTTGTCACCCAAGCGGTTATTATACGTAAAACTCCCGATTCTGTTGAATTTAAGCTAGATCATACCGGCACTGTAAACGATCTTAAAAAAGCCCTTGGTCTTGATAATGCCTTTAAAGATTATGTCGACCCCCGTGCTTTTTATCACATAGTTGATAAGCAAAGCCTAGAGTATCAATGGGTTGAAAACTAATGCTAACTCAAGAGCCAATGCAAATGGCGCTACCGGTTACTTTACCGGATGATGAAACATTTGCCTCTTATTTTGGGGGAGAAGACTCATTAGAGGTTAACCACCTTAAAGATAGCTTTTCTAAGCTATCTCAAGCTTTTCAGTATACTTATTTGTGTGGCTTAGGAGACTCAGGTAAATCCCATTTGTTATACGCCACCTGTATTCAAGCCCAGGAGCGCGGCTTATCGAATATGCTGCTATCAATGCGAGAAGTTCTACATTTTGGCCCGATGGTTTTAGATGGTCTTGAGGCGCTAGATGTATTATGTATTGATGATGTTCACTTAGTGGCGGGTAATGATGCATGGGAAAAAGCGTTATTTAATTTCTTCAACCGCTTTAATGAGCCTAATAAAATGCTGGTAGTAACTGCTGATTTACTGCCAAATATGCTTAATATTAGCTTGCCCGATTTAGAATCACGCTTGAAGTGGGGTACCACCTTTCAAATTCGCTCCATGAGTGATGATGATAAAGCACAAGCGCTAGTAAAGCGGGCAAACATGCGCGGTCTTGAACTGAGTGACGAATGCGCGCGGTTTTTATTAACCCGTTTAAGTCGTGATATGCGCGCATTATTGGATGTATTAGACAAATTAGATCACGCATCCATGGCTGCACAGCGAAAATTAACTATTCCTTTCATAAAATCAACGCTAAAGCTGTAGTAGGTCTAGAATCTAGACCCCGCTTTCAGTTATCATTAGCTAACTAAATTGTAATCACCTTCTTTGAAAGATCAGGTATCGAATGAACTTAGAAAATATATTAGCGCAAGCACTTGAGGCAGTTGCCAGTGCCAGTGAAATCGCGCAACTAGAAGAGATCAGGGTTAACTACCTTGGTAAAAAAGGCGAGATCACCAGCTTACTTAAAACACTGGGTAAAATTGCTCCTGAAGAACGCAAAGAAGCAGGCCAGGTAATCAATCAAGCTAAGCAAGATGTGCAAAGCGCAATTAATGACAAGCGTGAGCTGTTAGCGAGTAAAGCACTTGAAGAAAAACTAGCTGCTGAAACTATCGATGTAACTTTACCAGGGCGCGTTATGCCTTCTGGTGGCCTTCACCCAGTAACACGCACAATTGAGCGTATTGAAAGCTTTTTTGGTGAACTAGGCTTTGAAGTTAAATCAGGCCCTGAAGTTGAAGATGATTTTCATAACTTTGATGCGCTAAATATTCCTGAGCACCATCCTGCTCGCGCCGACCACGATACCTTTTACTTTAATCCTAAGTTGGTGTTGCGTACTCAAACTAGTGGTGTGCAAATTCGTACCATGGAAACAGAGCAGCCACCGCTTCGTATAATTTCACCAGGGCGTGTATATCGTAATGACTACGACCAAACACATACACCTATGTTCCATCAGGTGGAAGGTTTAATGGTCGATACCGACGTTAGCTTTACTGAGCTCAAAGGTATTTTACATGACTTCTTACGTAACTTTTTTGAAGAAGATATGGAAATTCGTTTCCGTCCTTCATTCTTCCCTTTTACAGAGCCCTCAGCCGAAGTTGATGTAATGGGTAAAGATGGTAAATGGTTAGAGGTATTAGGCTGTGGCATGGTTCACCCTAACGTACTTAAGTCTGTTGGTATCGATCCTGAAAAATACACCGGTTTTGCCTTTGGTATGGGTGTAGAGCGCTTAACTATGTTGCGTTACGGCGTAAACGATTTACGTGCGTTTTTCGAAAACGACTTAAAATTCCTAAACCAGTTCCGTTAAGAGTGAAGAAATAAAATGAAATTTAGTGAAAAGTGGTTAAGAGAGTGGGTAAATCCTGCAATTGATACGCAAGCTCTTTCGGAACAGCTTTCAATGGCTGGTTTAGAAGTAGATGGCGTAGAGCCGGCAGCAGCCAAATTTAATGGTGTTGTTGTAGGTGAGGTGGTTGAATGTGGCCAGCACCCTGATGCAGATAAACTACGTGTAACAAAAATTAATGTTGGTGGTGATGAACTGCTTGATATTGTTTGTGGTGCACCAAATTGCCGCCAAGGTATTAAAGTTGCTGTTGCCACTGTTGGTGCAGTATTACCAGGCGATTTTAAAATTAAAAAGGCCAAACTTCGTGGTCAACCATCACACGGCATGTTGTGTGCGTTTGATGAGCTAGGCATTAGCGAAGAAGGCGATGGCATTATGGAATTGCCGCTTGACGCGCCGATTGGCACAGATTTACGCGAATACTTAGGGTTAGATGACAATATCATAGATGTAGATTTAACCCCTAACCGTGGTGACTGTTTAGGTATTAAAGGCCTAGCTCGTGAAGTTGGCGTACTGAACAGCATTGATGTTAATACATTAAGTATTCCAGCGGTAGCACCGACAATTGAAGATAAAGTATCAATAGAGTTGGTTAACGATGAAGCTTGTCCTCGTTATTTAGGGCGTGTTATCAAAGGCATTAACCTTAATGCTGAAACACCTCTATGGATGGTTGAAAAGCTACGCCGTAGTGGTGTGCGTTCAATCGACCCGGTAGTTGATGTGACTAACTTTGTGTTATTAGAGCTTGGTCACCCAATGCATGCATTTGATTTAAATGCTATTGAGGGTGGAATTAAAGTACGTAGTGCAAACGCAGGTGAAGAATTAGTTTTGCTTGATGGTAACACTGCAAAGTTAAATGAATCGACATTAGTGATTGCCGATCATCATAAAGCGCTAGCCATTGCTGGTATTTTTGGTGGTGAGCAATCTGGCGTTACTGAAAAAACAGCTGATATTCTGTTAGAAAGCGCATTCTTTAACCCTGTTGCCATTGCTGGTCAAGCACGTAGCTACGGTTTACACACCGATGCATCTCATCGCTATGAGCGTGGTGTAGACTTTGCTCTACAACATGATGCAATGGAGCGCGCTACAGCGTTACTGCTTGAAATTGTTGGTGGTGAAGCGGGTCCTGTTGTTGAAGCTGTGGCTGCTGATAAGTTACCAAAGGTAACTGAAGTACGTTTACGTCGTTCACGTTTAGACCGCGTTATTGGTCATCATATTGAAGATGCGAAAGTAACCGATATTCTGACGCGTTTAGGACTTGATGTTAAATTTGACAATGATAGCTGGAGTGCTGATGTACCAAGCTACCGTTTTGATATTCGTATCGAAGAAGATTTAATTGAAGAAGTTGCACGTGTATACGGTTATAACAGCATTCCTAATGTTGCACCAACTGCAAAACTGAAAATGACCACGCATGATGAGTCAACTGTTGCCCTGAGCCGTTTTCGTAATGCCTTAGTAACACGTGGCTATCAAGAAGCCATTACTTACAGTTTTGTTGACCCTAAAGCGCAAGCTATTTTACACCCTGAGTGTAATGCATTGGTATTGCCGCACCCAATTTCAATTGAAATGTCAGCGATGCGTGTAAGTTTAATGCCAGGGTTGCTTTCATCTGTTGCGTATAACCAAAACCGCCAACAACCTCGTATTCGCTTATTTGAACACGGCCTTAAGTTTATCAGTGATGAAAATGCTGAAAATGGTGTATACCAAGTGCCTGTTATTGGTGGCGTTATTACTGGTTTGGTTCATGGTGAGCATTGGGTTGAAGAAAAACGTAACGTTGATTTTTATGACCTAAAAGGGGATGTTGAAGCATTACTTGCAATTACCAACGATGTTAGCCGCTTTGAAATTAAAGCTGAGCAATCGGATGGTCTTCACCCTGGCCAGTCTGCCGTTATTTATGTTGATGGTAAAAAAGTAGGTTTCTTTGGTGCATTACATCCTCAAGCGCAAAAATCGTTAGATATCAACAATGCTACTTTTGTGTTTGAAATTGAAATGTCGGCATTAGAAAAAAGAAATTTACCTCAAGCTGTAGGGGTGTCTAAATTCCCATCAAATCGCCGCGACATCGCGATTTTAGTACAAGACAGCGTTAAAATTGGTGATATTTTAAACGTCATCGGAAAAGTTGGCGGAAATCAATTGGTTGACCTAAACTTATTCGATGTGTATAAGGGCAAAGGTATTGAGCCAAATTATAAGAGTTTGGCGATTGCTCTAACACTGCAGGCGGTTGATAGAACACTCGAAGAGAAAGATATCAATCAGGTAGTTGATAACGTGGTGGCCGCACTGGCCGAACAGTTTAATGCATCGTTGAGGGACTAGATATGGCGCTTACTAAAGCCGACATAGCTGAACACCTATTTGAAAAGCTCGGGATCAATAAAAAAGATGCCAAAGATTTAGTTGAAGCGTTTTTTGAAGAAATCCGCTCAGCGCTTGAAAAAGGCGAGCAGATTAAGCTCTCTGGATTTGGTAACTTTGATCTTCGAGATAAGAAAGAAAGACCGGGACGTAATCCGAAAACGGGAGAAGATATTCCAATTTCAGCGCGTCGCGTAGTTACTTTTAGGCCGGGGCAAAAGTTAAAGACCCGTGTCGAAGTAGGCACAAGCAAAAAATAAACAAAAAGGCAGCGCAAGCTGCCTTTTTTGTATCTGTTGTATTATTTCCGGGGAGAAATAAATTTTCCTTGGTTTATTTGGTGTAATGTTTGCTCGGCGAGGGCATCTAAACTGTCTAAATTCTTTTCTTGTGCTATTAATTGCTGCTCAATTAATAATATATCGATATTTTTTATACCAGAGAGCTCTGCTATTTTGGCAAAAATGTACGCGTGCTTATATTGGTGGTGCTTATAGAAAAGGCTAATTAAAGAGGTGTATATTTCTGGATCAGGTATTTGCTTAGCTTGATTTAATGCCAATGTGTTGTATAAAAAATCAATTGCTTTTTGCTCATCAACTTTAATGTAATAAGACGCTAAATAAAATTGCATTTCAGCACTCGTTTCCACCTCGGGGGTATTTTCTAGAGCAAGTAGCCGGGTGAGTGCCGTTTCATCATTGTTTCTTGACCAATGGTAATAGAGTAGGCCAGGGTGAGTGGTTGTTTGTGTTTGCTGATAAATACGTGCCATTTCTCTATTACTGGTGAGGTAGGCTCGTCGACGGGCGGTAGTTTTACCTTTTAGTTTTATATGCTGAATATTAGCGGCTAAGCCAATACATTGGTTGTAATGCTCAAACGCTTTGAGTAGTTGATATTTGTTCTCATCGGTTGGTTGTAAGGATTCGAGGTAGCGATAAAAGATTGTATGTTCTCGTTGTGCTTTACAGTGGCCATCTTGGTTAAGATCATTGCACATGGCGGGTGATTGCACACAAATATCTTCAACGGTAAAAGATTCTTCACATCCTGCAAGCAACAATGCAAAAGTGAGGGTTATGTGCTTAAAAGCCATCCGAATCTCTCAATTTATTAGGGTCTGTTGACCTTTCAAGGTTGAATTTGCAGCAGTCTGTTTGGTATTGAGGCAAGGCAGAGCCTATGTGGTGTGGTTATTCCCCATAAATAGGCGATAACGCAGCATCAATGCCAAACAGGCGCTGCCCGAAGGGTTATGCCTAGGGGCTATTTACTCTTTGTTGCTCGGTTTTGACTTAGCCCACTAGGTTACAAACCTCGCGCCGCGATTAAGTTGCCCCTAGTTTGAACAAATTTTAATCCGTAAAGGTCAACAGACCCTCATATAGTATTATTCTAGCCTAAACTTTAGTCTCTAACAGTAGAGAATAAAATGAGATTAAATTAGAATAGGCCTGCCCGAAGGAATGTGTTGCTCTCAAAATTCGATACATTCTTAGGCTATCCGTTCAAAATTGTTTAATTAGGTAAAAAAAATGACCTCATCTCACGAGTTAGAATACACAAGTAGCTGGCAAGAACGTCAAGATTACGCTGAAAGCATGCAACCAATTATTGGTAAATTGTACCGTAATCGTGGTATTGAAATCGCTGTTTACGGCCGTCCATTAGTAAACTCAAGCACTATTGATATTATTAAGTCTCATAAATCAGTAGCCCAGTTTGAAGGAACTAAACTTCGCCTACGTGAAAGCTTCCCATTCTTAGAAGCTATCAGCAAAATGGAATTAAATTCTGCCCGTATCGATATTGGTAAATTAGCATACAGCTATTTATACACAGATGCTGCGAATGGCCGTTCAGTAGAAGAGTTCGTTAAAGACGAGCTAGCTGAAATTGTTAATTCTGAGCCTAAAGCACCACGTGACGTAGTACTTTACGGCTTTGGTCGTATCGGCCGCTTATTAGCACGTTTGCTAATTGAAAAGTCAGGCCCATACGCCGACTTAAACCTACGCGCTATTGTTGTGCGTGGTGGTAAAGACGGCGATTTAGAAAAACGTGCAAGCTTATTGCGTCGTGATTCTATCCATGGTCCGTTTAATGGTTCAATTACCATTGATAAAGAACGCAATGCTATTAAAGCTAATGGTAGCTACATTCAAGTTATCTACGCTAATTCGCCAAGCGAAGTTGATTACAGTGCCTACGGTATCGAAAACGCACTTGTTGTTGATAACACAGGTATTTGGAAAGATGAAGCTGGCCTTGGTCAACACTTAGAATCTAAAGGTGCTGCAAAAGTATTATTAACAGCGCCAGCTAAGGGCAACATTAAAAATATCGTTTACGGTGTAAATAACCAAGATATTTTACCTGAAGATAAAATTGTATGTGCTGCAAGCTGTACAACTAATGCAATAACGCCAACATTGAAAGCATTAAACGATCAGTTTGGTATTAAGAATGGTCACGTTGAAACAGTTCACTCATACACTAATGACCAAAACTTAATTGATAACTACCACAAAGCAGAACGTCGTGGTCGTGCTGCGGCACTTAACATGGTTATCACTGAAACAGGTGCAGCTAAAGCGGTATCTAAAGCATTACCAGAGCTTGAAGGTAAACTAACAGGTAACGCAATTCGTGTACCTACACCAAACGTATCGTTAGCTATCTTAAACTTGAATCTTGAAAAGAGCACGACGGTTGAAGAACTTAATGCGTTTTTACGTGAAACAGCACTTCACTCAGACCTACGTGATCAAATCGATTACACAGCGTCAACTGAAATTGTATCTACCGATTTAGTGGGTAGTCGTTACGCAGGTGTTGTTGATTCTCAAGCAACGATTGTTGATGAAAACCGTGTTGTACTTTACGTATGGTACGACAATGAGTTTGGTTATAGCTGCCAGGTAGTTCGCTGTATGCGCGATATGGCAGAAGTCTCATTCCCAAGTTTACCTCGATAAACACTTGAGCAATTAAAAAAAGCCAGCACTTGCTGGCTTTTTTAGGTCTGAAGATTTTTAAAGTGTAGTGGTTATGGTACGCTTTATTAAATTGAGTACGTAGTAATAGCCGTTTAAAGTGCATTAACACGTACTTACCTCTTGGCTAAATCCTTTGGTCAAGACACACAGTTAACTAATAGGT
The DNA here is from genome assembly GCF_001401785.1 of Pseudoalteromonas sp. P1-16-1b. GTDB lineage: Bacteria > Pseudomonadota > Gammaproteobacteria > Enterobacterales > Alteromonadaceae > Pseudoalteromonas > Pseudoalteromonas undina. The sequence continues at coordinate 8,853 of NZ_LKGQ01000022.1, forward strand.
TTGTTGTAATGAAAATCAGTAGCAATTTTGACAGTGGTAATATTAAAGTTATTGAAGCCACCGATCCGTTAAATATTCAGTTAGAAATTAATAAAGATCATCAGTCTGAGTTTTATCAGTGGTTTCACTTTCGTCTTGAAACAACGCCTTATCAATTACATCAGTTAAATATTAATAATCTTGATAAGTCTGCATACCCAGATGGTTGGGTAGACTACCAAGCTGTTGCCTCATACGACCGTCAAACATGGTTTCGTGTACCGTCTTCGTATGAAAATGGCACACTAACATTTGAGCTTGAGCCTGAGTGTAGCAGCGTTTACTTTGCCTATTTTGCTCCTTACAGCTACGACCGCCATTTAGACTTATTATCATGGGCACAAAGCCAAGAGCTTTGTCAGTTAGAGACGCTAGGTCAAACCCTTGATGGCCGTGATATGAGCGTGCTTAAAATTGGTCAGCCAAGTGCAGATAAAAAAATCATCTGGGTCACGGCTCGCCAACACCCGGGTGAAACTATGGCAGAGTGGTTTGTAGAAGGCTTATTACACAAGCTGCTTGACGATGAAGACCCACATGCAGCAGCCTTACTATCAAAAGCGGTATTCTATGTAGTGCCAAATATGAATCCAGATGGCAGTGCACGTGGTCACTTACGTACTAATGCTAAAGGGGTTAACTTAAACCGTGAATGGCAAACACCAAGCATGGAAAATAGTCCTGAAGTTTACTTAGTGCTTAATAAAATGCGAGAAGCAGGCTTAGATATGCACCTTGACATTCACGGGGATGAAGCCATTCCATATAACTTTGTTGCCGGTAGTGAAGGCATACCAAGTTATGATGCACGCCTAAAAGGCCTTGAAGACAGCTTTAAAGCCGCGCTTTTAACTATTACTCCAGAGTTTCAAGATACGCATGGCTACGATAAAGACGAACCAGGTCAAGCTAATTTAACAGTAGGTTCATCAGCGACCGCTGAAGAATTTAAAGCGCTTACTTACACCGTTGAAATGCCATTTAAAGATAATAATGACTTACCTGATCCAGATTACGGTTGGTCAGATCGTCGTTCATATCAATTTGGTCAAGATACCTTAGCAGCCATTGTTAATGTTGTAGACAACTTAAGATAAAACGCTTGTTTTAAAGGGTATCAATAATTTTGATGCCCTTTTTATTTTAGGCTAAACCGGCCGTATCAAAAAATAAAAATCATTTCCCACCATCACACTAAAACGTTTCAATACACCTTCTCGACAGATTTAATAACCTATAGTTTTAATCCATTTCCACTTAGTTAAACGTTGTCTTAGCAGGCTCAATATAAATAAACAATAAGTTGTTTTGAAAATTAACTGTTAACAAGGTTGAGTACTTAAGTTAATATCGATTGAACAATAAGAAAGGCGATAAAGATTAACCCCTTATTTCGTAAAGCTTATGACAGGTATTCTGAGTAGCAGAGTATGGTAATTAATAATAATAAATATAACTGTGAGGATGTTCATGGAAGCTTTTGTAAGCGCCGTTAATAATGTTGTTTGGAGTAATGCACTCATCTATTTATGCCTAGGCGCAGGCTTATTTTACTCCGTACTAACTCGATTTGCTCAAGTTAGACATTTTAAAGAAATGTGTAAGCTACTATTTAGCCCTAATACCTCAGAAAAAGGGATCTCATCTTTTCAAGCTCTTGCTGTTTCATTGTCTGGCCGAGTAGGGGTTGGTAATATTGCCGGTGTTGCAGCCGCAATCGGTTTTGGTGGCCCTGGCGCTATTTTTTGGATGTGGGTTGTTGCTTTTTTAGGTGCAAGCACTGCATACGCTGAGTCAACATTAGGTCAAATTTACAAACTAGAAGAAGACGGCCAGTACCGCGGTGGTCCAGCCTATTATTTTGACCGTTGTTTAGGGCAAAAGTGGCTGGCTGTTTTATTTGCTGTGTCGGCAATTATAGCCTGTGGAGTTTTTCTGCCGGGCGTGCAAGCAAATGCTGTGGGCAACGCATTCACTCAAGTATTTGGTGATGGCACTATGGTGTCTACAACTTTTGGTGACGTAGGCAGTTTTAAACTCGTTGCATTGGCCATTATTCTAATCGTTTTAGCGTTTATTATCTTTGGTGGTATAAAGCGCATTGCTAATTTTACCCAAATTGTAGTGCCATTTATGGCGCTTGGTTACATCGTATTGGCTTTAATTATCGTATTTTTAAACATAGACAAAGTACCAGGCATTTTCTCGCTTATTATTGGTGATGCATTTACAGCCCAAGCAGGCTTTGGTGCTGCAATTGCTTGGGGTGTTAAGCGTGGTATCTATTCTAATGAAGCCGGTCAAGGTACAGGTCCTCATGCAGCGGCGGCAGCAGAAGTTGATCACCCTGCACAGCAAGGTTTAGTGCAAGCTTTTTCTGTTTATGTTGATACACTTTTTGTATGTACAGCAACGGCATTAATGATTTTAATGACGCAGCAATACAATGTAGTCGGTACTTTGCCAGAAGGGCAGTTCATCATACAAAATGTGGATGCAGCAACTGAAGTGGGATCAGCAGCATTCACCCAAATGGCGTTGTTTAGTGTATTTGGTAGTTTTGGAGAAGCGTTTGTAGGTATCGCTTTATTCTTCTTTGCTTTTACCACTATACTTGCTTATTACTTCATTGCTGAGACTAATATCGCGTACTTAAATCGCTACTTTAAAGGAAGTATTCCGCTTGTAGTGGTAAAACTTATGATTATGTTTATGGTAGCCTACGGCATGGTTAACAGTTCTGGTTATATATGGACTATTGGCGACATAGGCGTTGGCTTAATGGCGTGGATCAACATATTGGGTATATTAGCCATTTTCTTTGTCGCTAAACCGGCCTTATCATGTTTGAGCGATTATGAAGAACAAAAGAAAAAAGGTGGAAAAATCATATTTGATCCCGTTAAGTTAGGGATTAAAAATGCTACCTTCTGGGAAAAGCGCCTTGAAAAGCAATCAAAAGACGCTGAATAAACAGACCCTAATAACTTAATATGAACTATGGGTTAAATTCAAAAAAGACAAAGAGCAATAAAACAAGTACAATGAAAAGCGCCGAAAGGCGCTTTTTTTATGCGTAGTATGGAGAGAGATGTATGGCGATTATTCGTTGCCCCAAATGTGCAAAATCAATTTCAGATAAACATCCGCAGTGTCCACATTGCCAAAGTAACGTTGCTGAATTAAATGCCGAGCAAGTTCAACAACTTCAACGTGAGCAGCGAATTAAAAAGCAGCAAATGTTTATGAACCACTCCTTTTTAGCGCTGATCTTATTTTTAGGTGGCTTCTTTTGTTTGTACTTCCTACAACCTCAAGAAAAAACACTTCAGTGGTATGCGTATACCTCAGCGATAGGCATTGGCTGTATTTGGTACCTTATTAACCGTATTATTTTAGTGACTCTGAAAAAGAAAAAATGACATGAATATTGACAACTTAGTACAGAATATTACTCCAGAATTATTTGAGCGCCTACAATATGGTGCATCAACAGGAAAGTGGCCAGATGGCACACCTTTATCAGATGAACAAAAACAACAAACAGTCCAACTTGTGATGTTGTATCAAGCAAAAGTAGCACAATCAAACGAGCAGTTTACCATTGGTGCAGATGGAGAAATGATCCAAAAAACCAAAGCGCAACTACAAAAAGAATTTAAATCAGATAAAGAAATAGCTAGGTTCAGTGAAAATGATCTTTAAACACCTTTTTACACCAAAATGGAAACACCCGAAGCAACAAGTTCGTTTAGATGCGATTGAAAAACTTGATGTAGCACGCGACGTAACAATTTTAAGCACCTTAGCGCTTGAAGACTCATCGGCTGAAATTCGTCGTAAAGCACTGCAAAAAGTAAACGATTTACCGCTTTGGTGGAAAGCCTATAAACAAGACCAGGCATTAAAAGATGTGGCTGAGCAACAAATTTCGTCTGCTGTATTAAACAGTGAAAGTAGCTTATCGGCACAGATTAAAAATGAGTATATTGAACGCTTTGCACCGATTAAAACCCTTGAAAAACTAGCATTTGCAGAAAAAGAACTGCAAGTGAGAGTTAAGCTCTTAAAACGCCTAGCAAACCCTAAACTGATTGAAAAAGCCTTTAAAGAAGCCAATGAAGAGCTGCAAAAGCAGTTAGTTGATTTAGTGATTACTCAGCAGTTAACTAAAGCACTGTTAAAGCATGCTCAAGGTGAAGCTAAAGTAGCGCTTGAAAGTCATCTTGAAAACGAGCGTTTAGCACTTGAAATGCCATCGCAAGTTGAAAACGCAACCCGTGTTATTTTAGCCAAGCTTAATGCATTGCGTGATAAACACGACTACGCCATTGTTGACCCACAAGCCGCAGAACTCATGGCACAATGGCAAGCCTTAGAATTAAAATGGCTAAGTGAAGAACATGTAAAAACCCTTGATGCTAAGTATATTTTAATTACCGATAAGCTTGATGCCCACATTGCCATACTAAAAGCGCAGCACGAAATAGAGCAGCAACGTTTAGCGCAACAACAGCGCCAAGTGTTAGCGTTAGCTACGTTAGAAGCATTAAGTGAAGAAATTGAGAATGCATTACAGTTAGGCTTAGAAACGCCAGAGCAAATTCAGCAAGATTGGCTTAATGCAAAAGTAGCGCAAGCGAAAGACACGCTAGATAAAACGGAACTGGTGGCTGATCAGCAATCAAAACAAGTGATTAATAAGCTTGAGCAATTATTCTCACAAGTTGCTAAGTTGCCTGAGCTAACTGCGGCGATTAAAGAATATAAAATTGCCTACAATGCGCTTAGTGAAATAAAACCTGCAGAGCAACTTAGCGATTACGATCAACAGTTAACAGCATTCAATAATACCTTTAAAACTGCACGCAGCCACTTAAATTTACTTAGCGCTGATTTACAAACGTCATTTAAAGCTCAGCTTAATGCGCATAAGAAGCAGTTTTTAGCTGCAATGAGCGAACTCACTAAGCCGTTAGAAAAAACTCAAAGCCAAGCTAAGCGAAAAGCGCGTGATGTTAAACGTTTAATTGAAGAAGGGCGTTTTAATGTTGCATTTGGTGTATTTAAAGGCTTCGAAGAGCTATTTAATGCCCTAACTGAGAAATACCAACAGCCGCTGGTTAACTTAAAAGCTGATCTAGAAGCGCAGCTAGCTGATGCTAAAGATTGGCAAAAGTATGCAGCGGCCCCTAAACGCACTGCACTTTTAGAAGAAGTAACACTGTTAGTTGATGAGCCTTGTAACGATCCGCAACAGCGTGCTGACCAAGTTAAAGTATTGCGTAAGCGTTGGAATGAACTAGGTCGCCTTGATACAGAGCAAGAAAAGCAGCAAGGAAATGAGTTTGATGAAAAAATTGAGCTATTGTTCGCACCTTGTCGTAGTTATTTCGCAGAGCAAGAAATCCAGCGTGAAGCGGCTAAAGTAGAGCGTGAGCAACTAATAGCGCAAATGCATGCACTGCATTTACAAGCGACAGAGGATACTGATTTAGATTGGAAACAATTTGAAAGCCACTACAACCGATTACAAAAAGCATGGCGTAGTGTAGGTAAAGTTGATCCTAAAACATACCGAATTTTAAACGAGCGTTATAAGACAGAACAGCAGCTAGTTGTATCTTCACTTAATGCGTTTCATAAAGGCAATGCCGCACTTAAAAATGAGCTCGTTGAGCAAGCGCAACAGCTATCTCAAAGTGAAAACCTAGCAGAGGCGTGTCAGCAGTTAAAGCAGTTACAGCAACAATGGCAGAGTATAGGGTTTGCAGGCTTAAAAGCTGAGAATGCACTATGGCAAAAATTCCGTGAGTTTAATGATGCAACATTCACTAAACGCAGCGAAGAGTTTGAGCAGCAAAAACGCGAGCAAGGTGAATCAGATAAGCTAGCAACAGCCGAACTAAATGAGCTCGAAGCGGCTTTAAATAGTGTTGAAGGTAAAGCCCAATTACTTGATCTGCAAACCAAAGTTAAAGGGTATATGCCATTTAAATCGTTAACGCCTAAAGTATCCGCTTTATTGTCAGCTATAGATGAAAAGCTAACCGGATTAGCCGCCAAAAACGAACAAGCTAACTTAAACGCATTATTTGTTGCGCTTGAGAATAATGAACCAGTGCCAAGTCAGTTCACTGGTGTGGTAAAAACGTCATTAAGTATCGAGCAGTTGCTAACCCGTATGGAAATACTAGCCAACGTGAGTTCGCATGACTCAGCGCAAAGAATGGTTGAGCAAGTGGCAATGCTAGATGACAAGCACCGTGGAGACCACGCTGATTTAAACTATTATTTAAAGCAATTAGTTGCACTCAGCGAAGGTTCAGTCAAAACTGACACACTAGCAAGGTTAAAAGTTATTTTTGCTGTAAACTAACTTTTATCAACTAAAATAAAAAAACCGCTATTAAAGCGGTTTTTTATTATGGCTACTTACTGCCAATACGATTAATGAATAGGGTTTTGTATGAAAATTTTTGTTTTTATTTCACTATTATTTTTAGCTGCCTGTAACAGCACTCAGGGTATTTCGGTTTATTCATTTACAAATTCAGAGGTTGAGTCGTTACTAAATAAAGAGTTACCTAAATTAAGTGAAAAAGTTAGCCTGATGGGCTTACCTGTGCAGTTTGATGTAAATGATTTAAGCGTTAATATTGGTCCCGACAACAGTGATTATGTTTTATTAGGTGCTGATTCGAGCGCCGAGATTAATGCCTTTGCATTAAAGTATCCTGTGCGTTTAAAGTTACAAATACAAGGCACGCCTTTTTATGATAGCGAGAAAAAAGCCGTATTTTTACGTAATGTTAAGTTACGCGATTCAAGTATTGATGCAGGGGGTTTTAAAGGTAATTTAGAAGTGCTGGATAACGAAGCGATGGATGTCATGAATGCATTTTTAGCGGTTAACCCTGTTTATAAGTTAAATATGAACGACCCTAAAATGGCACTGTTAAGTAATTTACCCTTAGATTTAAAAGTAGTCGAAGGCGCGATTAAGCTAGTACCTCGGTTATAATTTAGATCTAATAAGCGTAATAAAACGTATTAATTGACCTTATTATTAATAGATTAGGTTAATTATGGCTAATGAGCGATCCGTTCCCACCTCTCGACTTTCACGATTTGCAAAGTTAGGCTCATTAGCCACCGGCGTTGCCACAAATATGTTAGTAGGTGGTGCCAAAAGTGCGCTTAGTGGTAAAGGCTGGGATAATAAAAGCTTATTACTCCAGCCGAAAAATATTGAAAACTTAGCCACTCAGCTATCGCACCTTCGCGGTGCGGCAATGAAGCTTGGGCAGTTACTTTCAATGGATGCTGGCGACTTATTAACTCCCGAGCTTGCGCAGTTACTGTCTTTGTTGCGTGCCGATGCCAACCCAATGCCACATAAGCAATTAGTGAGCGTGCTAAAAGAGCAATGGGGGGATGACTGGTTATCGCGTTTTTCTCATATTGAACTAAGACCGTTTGCAGCTGCATCAATTGGGCAGGTTCATTTAGCTTATATAGAAAATGGTGATCAATTAGCCGTTAAAATTCAATATCCAGGTATTGCTAAAAGTGTGGTAAGCGATGTGGATAATGTGATCACTTTACTTACTTTATCGCGATTATTACCTAAAGAATTGGATATAAAACCCTTAGTTGAAGAAGCCAAGGCACAGCTATTAGCAGAGGCCGACTACACTCGAGAAGCTGAATATTTAGCATGTTACAAAAACCTGTTAGCAAATAACGCGCATTTCAAAGTCCCTAGCGTGTATCCTCAGCACAGTACTGCGCAAGTGCTAACCATGGAGTATGTAGATGCCAAGCCTATAGAGGGCATTACATATTTACCACAATCAGATCGAAGTCGGGTTGCTGAGCAATTAATTGATTTGTTTTTTAAAGAAATGTTTGAGTTTAAGTTAATTCAAACCGACCCTAACTTTGCTAATTACCATTACCAACCAGAATCACAAAAAATCGTGTTATTTGATTTTGGTGCCACCCGAGAAATTACAGCTACCCTAAGTGATGCCTATTTAGCCTTGTTTAAAGCCGGCAGTAATAATGATCGTGAAGGTGTGCTCAATGCCGCCACTGCAATTGGCTATTTTAAAGACGCTTTAAAAGATGACTATAAAGAAAGAGTGATTGATTTATTTTTAATGGCTTGCGAGCCACTTCGCTATAATGGCGAGTTTGATTTTAAAAACAGTGAGCTTGCTAGCAACATCAAAGATGCCGGATTACAGTTAAGCGCACAGTCGCAGCAGTGGCATACTCCACCTGTGGATGCATTGTTTATTCATCGTAAATTAGCCGGCTTATATTTAATTGCAGCGCGCTTAGAAGCCAAAATAGATGTTAAGGCGTTATTTAGTCATTATTAGGTGTTAAAGCAGGAGAAAATTGGCATAATGATCGCGATATTTCGCGAGGTTGTATTATGATAAAAAACTTTTTAAACGATCCTACCTTATTGCTTAATGCGGTGGGTGAGGGCATATACGGATTTGATTTATCCGGCAATGCGGTATTTGTAAACCCAGCTGCAGAGCGAATGACTGGGTGGACGGCCGATGAATTATTAGGAAAGAAAATACATCAATATCATCATCATAGTCATGCCGATGGCACTCCTTACCCTGCCGATGAGTGCCAAATTTATTGCACTATGTTTGATGGCAAACGCCGCGAAGTAAAAAACGAAGTATTTTGGCGCAAAGATGGCAGTGCCTTTGCTGTTGAGTATACCTCCACTCCCGTTTATAAAAATAACCAGCTCATTGGTGCTGTAGCAGTATTTCGCGATATATCAGCACAACAGCAAACGCAAACTCAGTTGCACGAAGCGTTAGCTCAAGTAAAGCACCTAAGCGAGCAGCTAAAAGATGAGAATGATTACCTTATTGCCGAGCTTAATGAGGATTGGCAAGATTCAGGACTGGTTGGCCACAGTGCTGTATTCCAACGCATGTTAGATCAAATACAGTTAGTGAGTGAAACCGACAGCACCGTACTCATTCTTGGTGAAAATGGCACTGGCAAAGAGTTGGTAGCGCGTAACTTACACCGTCTCAGTAAACGCAACGAACAAGCATTTATAAAAGTAAATTGTGCGGCATTCACTCCAAGTTTATTAGAGTCAGAACTTTTTGGGCATGAAAGAGGCTCATTTACTGGCGCTAACGAGCGTCGTAAAGGACGTTTTGAACTTGCCGATCACGGCACCTTATTTTTAGATGAAGTCGCAGAGCTGCCGCTAGAGTCCCAAAGTAAGCTATTAAGGGTATTACAAGAGCGTGAATTTGAACGCGTTGGTGGTAGTCAAACCCTAAAGGTTGATATTCGTATAATTGCTGCAACCAACCGTAACCTGTGGGAAATGGTACAAGCAGGCCAATTCAGAATGGACTTATATTACCGTTTAAATGTGTTTCCTATTCATGTGCCTGCACTTAAAGAGCGAAAAGAAGACATTCCTTACTTGTGTCAAAACTTAATTGCACAAATAAACAAGCGCTTAGGTAAGCAATTGCTAGGGTTAAGTAAAAAAGCGATCAGGCAATTACAAGCCTATGACTGGCCAGGTAACATTAGAGAGCTACAAAATGTACTCGAACGAGAAGCTATTTTATCTAAACACTCTACATTACAGTTAAGTCAATCGCTTAAAGCGGGCGATGATAATGTAATAAACCCAACGCTTACACTTGATGAAGCACAAAAACAGCATATAAGCAGCGTATTAGCACTGTGTAATTGGAAAATTGCAGGTGAACAAGGCGCGGCAAATAAGTTGGGCTTACCAGAGAGCACCTTACGCTCAAAAATGCAAAAATTAGGACTGCGTCGCCAGAGTTAATCCGTGATATATCGCGATAGCCGCTAAATGTCGCGATATTGTAGTCAGGTTTTATTATTAAAATCATTTAATATCAATATTTTAAGCTAGCTTTCAGTGTGGTCTGAAAGTTGCAAATGCTTGCTTAATACCCGTCACTATGAAGTAAGTAACATGAAGTTTGATATTAAAGAAGAAGACATGATCATTAAGCCCTATAAAGAAGAGGGGCCAATTTATATACGCGAGCAAAAAGGTTTTTTTCAACGTATACGTCGCAATTTAGGCTGGTTGTTAATGCTGAGTTTTATTGCCATTCCATGGATTCAATATAACGGTCAGCAAGCGGTTTTATTGGATGTGGCCACCCAAAAATTTACTATTTTTGGCCTTACCTTGCTCCCTCAAGACTTTATGATTTTAGCCATGCTGTTTATGGTGGGAGCGTTTGCCCTATTTTTTGTTACCAACTGGCTTGGCAGAGTATGGTGTGGTTATACCTGCCCACAAACCATTTGGATGTTAATGTTTTCTTGGGTTGAGCAACGTATAGAGGGTACGCGTAACCAGCGTATTAAGCTTGATAAGAGCCCATGGGATATTACCAAATGGCGAAAAAAAATCACTAAGCACAGTGCTTGGCTGGTTATTTCGGTACTCACGGCGACCTCATTTTTAGCGTATTTTATCCCCGCTAAAACCTTGTACCTCGAAATGTTAAATTTAGAGTGGTCTGGGATCACCAGTTTTTGGGTATTTTTATTTGCGTTTTGTACTTATGGAAATGCGGGCTTTTTACGTGAAAAAATGTGTACTGTGGCGTGTCCGTATTCTCGCTTTCAATCGGTGATGTTTGATAAAGATACGCTGGTGGTTACTTACGATAGTGAGCGGGGTGAAAATCGCGGCCCACGTAAACGCAAAGCTGAACCTAAAGCGCTTAATTTAGGTGATTGCGTAGACTGTAACTTATGTGTGGAGGTATGCCCTGCAGGGATTGATATTCGCAATGGCTTGCAATATGAATGTATTAACTGTGGTTTATGTATTGACGCTTGTGACGACACCATGGATAAGTTTGGCTACGAAAAAGGCTTAATTAAATACGCCAGTGAAAAGCAAATGGCAGGGCAAAAAACTAATCCATTTAGGCTTAAACTTGTAGGTTATGGGGCGTTAACTGCGCTATTAATTTTATCTATGTTTGCTTGGATGTTACAACGCACCCCTATAGAAGCTTCTTTGCTTAGAGATAGAAACGCATTGTATCGGGTAAATTACGAAGGCTTAGTTGAAAATCCTTACACACTTACTATTATCAATAAAACTCAGCAACCGCTGCATTATTCAATTTCAATTAGCGGTTTAGAGGGGGCTAAATTGCAAAGCCCAAATGCTATATTAGTAGAGCCTGGGCTGATGAAAAGTGTGCCGGTAACGGTGACCGCATACGGTTACGACTTAGCACGCAAAGTGAGTAAGCTGAGTTTTGTGATCACTTCGCAAGAAGATCCTGCAATTACTATTACCAAAGACAGTCAGTTTTATAAAAATTAATAAAGTATGAGTCCTAGCCAGTTAACAACCTGACTCGGCTAGGGCTAGTTGCTTAATTACAAATTTTTTGGCGCTTTGAAAATCAGCAAACAAGCATTCTTGCAAATGAGCATCACGGCCAGAGCTGTGCATAATCCGCTGCAATTGCCTTATAGCAATAGGCGAGGTGAGGACAAACGCACTGATCAAACAGTTATTAATCCCCATTGTTTGGCTTACATCTATCATGTTTTTTTCAGCATCGGGGGTAGCAGCAATCACCTCAGGAGAGTGGCTAATATAACCCCAAGACAAATGTTTAAATGGTTCAATGCTATTTAATAAAGCGGCTTTAAAATGATTTAATAACTGAGGGTTTAAGTTACCTTTAAACTGCCCAATAACTATATTACCTTCAACACGCAAGCTATAACTGCCGTAGTTATTTTCAAATTTCAATAGCCGCCCCTTTTATTCATTATCTACTGTATTGGTCACTTATTAATAATGTAGTCTAAGGCACCTGAAATTGCAGCAACTTGCGCTAATATACACTCTTCAGGGTTAGCCGTTGCACTGTCTGGATATACTTCAGTGGTGGTGACATACGCAGCTTCAGAAAATCCCATGCATAGGCCTAAATCACGGGCCGCGTAATTAATTACCCCAAATTGCGCTTGTGGTACACCAATTAATTGCTGATTTTCATCGCTAGGTGCAATATGCGTTACTTTTTCAACATGTTCAATAATTGCTTTTTGAAAAGCAGGCTCTGGTTTGCTGCTATCAGCCACTAAATAAAAGCCATCTGGAATATTCCAATTGGTGTTTACTTTGCCTTCGCGTGCTGCAAGTGCAGGTCTAAATTCACTGTTATCCGAATCTGTTGTTTCATGTAAATCGATATGCGCGATTAAATCAGTATTTAAAGATTGCACATAGTTCATCACTGCCGCTGATTCTTGTGCTGGGCTGCCCTGATAAAAAGAGCGATTAGGGTCGACCGCATCAGGGTTCCAACGATTAATTGTTTCATAGCCCCATGGGCTAATACAGGGGGTAATTACAATATTAAAGTGCTCAGCGTACTTATTTGCCAATGTTTTAGCGAATCTTAAAGCGCCATGAACACCACTGGTTTCGTAGCCATGTACGCCGCCAGTAATTAAAGCTGTGGCTTTGTTTGTATCAAAATTAGTGGTTTTTAACGCGTACAAAGGGTAGCTACCCGCGGCATAATTAAGCTCACCGTATTGCTGTACTTCTAGAGTGTTTTTAAGTTCATCAATTAATGTTACGACTTCTTGTTGATAGCTTCGCTTGATACTTTGGCATGCCAGCCAATGCGCTTTATCCTCGTGATTCCATTGCTTGCCGGGTGTGCCAATAGGATAAGTAGAGTGAGTCATGTAAAATCCGATTTATTAAAGTATTGCAGCAACTATACCTAAATTGCTAAAAAATACGAGTGCAAGTATCAAACTCGATTTTGCTATAAACGATGTTGTTAACGAAGAAACGCCCGGTTAAAAAGTGCGCGCATCGAGGTTTAATTAACCATTAAAAGTAAGCCCTCTAAATAAAGTTCCCTAAAAAGAACCAAGCGCACAAAAAGTGAACGCTAGTTTTTGAGCGTTTTTAACATTATTGATTAAAAATAAAGCTTTTATATTTATATAATATTATCAAGAGGTTAATTTGGCTTGTTTTTTTTGATGGTGTTTACGTTAATGCTGGGTTCGTAAATCTATTTTTACAAAAAAAATCATTTTAAATTAGCGTGTTACCAATAATTATTCATAAAAAAAACATAAAAAACTTATCTTTAACATTTGACATATTATTGGCTGGTGAGACTCAACTTTATTCCTGTGTTAAAAATGCTGATAAATTACATTTGGTTACATTGTAAGGCATATATTTAACGTTCATGTAAATAATGGCTTAGCAAAAGTAACTTTTCCTCAGGCTAACTAGCAGAGATCACAAACTAAGTCACTCTGTAAAAAGAAAGGTGTTATGTTGAAAAAAATAAATCTTATCGCAGCAGCAGTTAATACAGTACTTGTAACAGGTGCTATTGGCGCATCGAGTGCATTCGCTCAGTCAACAGCAGATGCTAAACCAGTTGAACGCATTCAAGTGACTGGTTCAAAAATTAAGCGCTTTAACCTAACCTCGCCAACGCCTGTGACTGTGATCAGCGGCGTTGAGATGGAAAACCAAGGTATTACTAACGTTAATGATTTGCTTGCAGAAATGCCACAAGCGACGGTTGGCCTATCACCAGAAACAACGACTAACACTATTTATGCGTCAGGTCTTAACACAACCGATCTTCGTGGTTTGGGATCAGAGCGTACATTAGTGCTTGTTAATGGCCGTCGCTTTGTGCCTGGTTCTGTGGGTGACACTGCAGTTGATTTAAACAACATTCCTACCACAATGATTGAGCGTATCGAGATTGCTACAGGTGGTGCTGCAGCCGTTTACGGTGCAGATGCTGTAGCTGGTGTTGTAAATATCATTACTAAAAAATCAATGGATGGGATTGAACTTGATGTTTCTACTGTACGTCCAGAGCAAAGTGGCGGCGAGCAAAACAACTTCTCAATTACAGGTGGTATGGAAGGCGGTAAACTCTCTTTTATTGCTTCATTTAATTACACAGAAAACAAAAGCTATGGCAAGCTGAGCCGTGATTTTTACCGTAACCCTGTGAACTCATTCGCAAACCCTGCAAATACAAGTGGTGACGACGGTATCCCTTCACGTGTTGTTTTAGGTCAACCAACTGGCCTTGCTTACTACTCAGAAGGTGGTGACTTTTTTACCAAAGACGCCTTTGTTGATAACGGCTATGACAATCACCACTACACTTTTGATGCAAATGGTAACCTAAAACCGTTTGACTATGGTTTAGGTCGTATTCCAAACCCAGGAGTTGGGCGAGACGCTACAGGCTACTTCCAAGATGGTCAAAATCAAGGCGATGGTGTTTTTGGCCACGGCTATAAAGAGTACTTTCAAACGCCACTAGAGCGTATGATTGCTTCAGCGTATGGTACTTATGAACTTAATGACGACCATGCACTTACTTTTGACTTTACTTATTCAAAAACTGATGCAACCACAGAGAGCTCTCCAGCCTTCTTCCGCCATACAATACGTCGCGACAATGCATTTATAAAAAGCGATATGGCTAAAGTAATGGACGACAATGGGCTGACATCAGTCACACTTCGCCAAGCTAACGAAAACTTATGGGGCGATCGTGCATATAACCAAGAGCGTGAAGTATTCCGTACTTCAATAGGCGCTGAAGGTATATTAAGTGATGACTGGGGCTACTCTGCTTACGCACAATTTGGTCGCATCGAGCAAGATACTCTTTGGACTGGCGAAGTATTAACGCAAAACTTGGCTAACTCTATTGATGCCGTTGAATACCAAGGCAATGTAGTATGTGCTAAGCGTAATGCAGACGGCGAAGTTATTGGGGCTATCTCTGGTTGTACACCATTTAACACAATGGGCGCGACTTCGGCAACACCAGCACAGTTAGACTATATAGCGACTGATGCAACGCGCTTTGCACAACACGATCAAGCCGTGTTTGCTGTTACTGTAGATGGCGCCTTATTTGAGCTACCTGCCGGTTATGTTGCAGCTGCATTTACCGCTGAGCACCGCCGTGAGTCAGCAACTATTACACCGTCTGAAAATATGCAAAAAGGCTTAATTTTTGGTAATTCAAGCCTTCCAATGGATGGTGAGATTGATGTAAATGAGCTCTCAGCTGAAATTTCAATTCCATTATTAGAAGAAACCTTCCTAACAACGGATTTAACCCTTGAAACAGCATTTCGTTACATGGATTACTCGGTAACGGGTGAAGATAATGCCTGGAAATTAGCCCTAAACTGGGGTGTAACTGATGAGTTACGTATACGCTTAAACCGTTCTAAATCAGTACGCGCTCCCAACCTAGGGGATTTATTCACGCCTAACTCAAAAACGTTTAGCTCAGGTCGCGCGGATGTATGTAGAGCTGACTCTATCGCTGAATCAGGCAGTAAATATAAAGATAATGTAATCAAAAACTGCCAAGCCGCAGGGCTTCCTGAAGGCTGGATGCCATCAGATGAATGGCTTTCAGGTGGGAGCTTACCAGGCTATATTCAAGGTAACCAAAACCTTGAAAATGAAACATCTAACGATTACACCATTGGCTTAATTTATACACCTGAGTTCGTGGAAGGGCTAGATATAACGCTTGATTACTGGTCATTCGAAGTAGAAGGCGCTATTGAATACTTTGGCCGTAACAGTGTTGAGCTTTGTTATGAGTCATCATCGTTAGATAACCCTTTCTGCAGTAACGTTGTGCGTAATAAAGAAACGGGTGAAATTGAAAACTTCTTTACTCGTCCTATAAATGCCGCTGTTATTAACAAAAAAGGCGTAGATGTTGAATCTGCATACCGCACTGAGTTGTTCTCTGGTGACTTAGCATTGAAACTAACAGCAACTTACCTAATAGAGGACAACAATAACTCTACAGGCCGTGCTGAAGATTTTAGAACTGATGTAGGCGAAACAGCTTCACCTCGCTGGAAGGGACGTTTTAATGCCGTTTATTCTCATGATGACTCAGCGTATGTGCTAACCATGAACTACCGTCATGCAACTGTTAATGATAATGACTGGACCATTGAAGACAACAACTACAATGATATCCCGTCTTACACTACGTTTGATTTCATGTACAAAACTTATCTAATGGATGAGCTACAGTTACGTATTGGTGTTAACAATATATTTGACCGTGAACCACCACGTAACCCGTTCACTTACGACGATGGAGAATTTTTCGATGTTAAAGGACGCCGCCTATCTTTAGGTGCAAAATATACTTTTTAATTTAAGCGTATAACACTAAAAACGCCTTAGTTTATTAAGCTAAGGCGTTTTTTTATAGGTAAAAGTAACTTTCAAAAACGAGTATTGTTAAAAACTGCGTTATTATTAGTCTAAATCAGATTGAGGCTTTGCTGTAATTGGGCCCATTTTTATTAAAAACATAATCGTTTCTGTAACGATATAATTAACTACTAATACAACGTAATTACTATTTTCTAAAATATGGCCTTGAGCTTTAAAGTCCTGAGTCATAATGGCGAAATTTAGCTGCCACTTTAATGCTGACTAAAATAGCGTGCAAGTATATGCGTTAGTCACTGCATTAGTTAATGGCTGAGCTTGAATGCGGATAGTGCCTTTGTTGCATAAAGTCTTCCAAAAACCATGCGGCAAACTCATGTCTGCCCTCTACATCCGCTTTACTATATATATCTGAAGCTTGTTGGCGTACTGTTTTTTCTTTAGTGCTTCTAAGCGCGCTAATTTCTTTAAAGCTAAGCCCTTTGAGTAATAGCATAGCTACTTCC
Source organism: Pseudoalteromonas sp. P1-16-1b (assembly GCF_001401785.1). Lineage (GTDB taxonomy): Bacteria > Pseudomonadota > Gammaproteobacteria > Enterobacterales > Alteromonadaceae > Pseudoalteromonas > Pseudoalteromonas undina. The sequence continues at coordinate 25,722 of NZ_LKGQ01000022.1, forward strand.
TGCTCGCTACGAGTGAGTGTCCACTGAGAAAATTGAGTTTGTATAACACCACTATATTGATGGCGCGCGTCTTTCATTTCCTGCGATATATTGTTTAGCTGAGTCACAGAGTTGTTTAACTCGCGCTTGAGGTTATTAATTTTTTTGGTTCGTGCGTTAATATCTTTAATTAAATACAGAGCACCTAAGCCAGAAATAACCACAATTAAACTCTCAGTAAAAATATGCCACTGCGGCACTCCTAATTTTAAATCCATGATCACGTCAAAAAAATTTAACACCATGATCATCAATAGTGTTGCTGCAATTATTTTATCTCTCATTAAAGTCTCTATTATCAGTAAGTTAAATTTACAATGGACATATGTACTGTGATACAAAAATTAAGGTTTATTGGCATGTTAAGACGTATGCCTGATGCGATAACCCCGTAAAAAGGGCATGGTTATTCTATAAAATTAATCACATGCGGACAAACCAAATGCAGTTAAATTATACAAAAATACGATGTAATTTTGTGCAACACTCTAACGCGTTATTATTTATTGCTGTGCTGACCTGTTTAACTATTAGCCGTGTGTCAGCCGCGCAAACGCTTGCTCCCATTCCTACTAGCGAGTTAAATGGATTTGATACTCAGTTTGCCAATATTCACGCCACCGATTTTATTAACGCTCAAAGTGTAATGGGGAAAGTGAGTTATAAGCCGGGTGTAAATTACACGGTATTGTTTGCATTTGATGTCGCGCAAATTAATTATTTGTACGCTAACGGTAGTCATGTAAAAAAAGGCGCTATTGTGGCAACTGTTCAAGGCAGTGATGTTCAGCACTTTTTAGACACTTATCAATCAGCAAAAGACATGCTTAATGTAGCTAAGAGCCATTATGATATAAACAAGGTGCACCTTAAAAATAAAATTATTAGGAGCTCTGAGTGGGTCACTATTACGCAAAGTTACTATGCAGCTAAACTGAGCTTTGAGCATTTAAATCACCAAATGCGCTATTTGCAGGTTGATGAGCAAGAAAACGTGAGCTTGATCAGCCCAAAAACAGGGATATTACAATTTCCTACTCAAGCGGCAAATCGTATGTTAGGCGAACGAGCATTCGACATTCTTGACCCTAATAGTATTGAGGTTAAGTTTACTGTTCCTATTAGCTTGGGCAAAGGGGTATCTTATTTTAGGGTTTCTGATCAATGCCAACTCAAAATTAAAAGCGTAGACAATATTGCTAATAAGTACCATCAAACTATTTGGGCATCACCAAGCTCTGCACAATGTAACTTAACCATTGGGCAGAGTATTAAAGCGGTTCCGGTTAAAAAAATAACGGGTTACAGCGTTGCCAAATCGGCATTATTTGAGTTTGAAAATACCAATTATATTGCCATTAAAGCTGACGAACACCTTGAGTTTGTGCCTGTACAGTTAATTGGTTCACGTAATCAAGATTTTATTTTTAGCGCCAATATCCCCTTAAATAACCGACAAGTATTAATTAGCTCAGTAAGTGCATTGCAGGGAATGCTGTTGCATTTAGGGAGAGAGTAAATGTTAAACCTGCTTATTAAGTTTTCACTAACGCAGCGATTGTTTGTTAGTATTTTTGCCATTATTGCTATGGTTATAGGGGCTCGCTCGTGGTTGAGTATTCCGGTGGATGCATTTCCTGAAATATCGCCTACCCAAGTAAAAATTGTTTATAAATTACCGGGTATGAACGCCCTTGAAATTGAATCCCAAGTAACGCGCATTATTGAAACCGAACTACTGGGCATTCCTGCTCAGCAAATGCTGCGCTCTACCACCAAGTATTCGATTACCGATATTACCATTGACTTTAAACAAGGTACTGACATTTACTGGGCGCGCCAGCAAGTAAACGAGCGGCTGTTAAATATTTTACCTAGCTTACCTACCAATATTAGTGGTGGTATGGCACCAATGAGTACGCCGCTGTCTGAAGTGTTTATGTTTACCATAGAAAGCCCTAACTTATCGCTGATTGAAAAAAGAGAGTTACTTGATTGGCAAATACGGCCATTACTAAGAACCGTGAGTGGCGTAGCCGATGTAAATAGCTTAGGCGGGTATGCAAAAACGTTTGCTATCGCCCCCAACAACTTATTAATGCAGCAGCATCAAGTTAGCTTTTTACAACTGCGAGAGGCGATAGTGCAAACCAATCAAAATGGTGGCATAGGGCGCTTAGAAAAAGGCAACGATACGTTAATTTTGCGTACTGAGGGTAAATATAGCGATTTAGAGGCCATCAGAAATACAGTCGTTAAATCAACACAAAATAAAGTGATCCGCTTAAGCGATGTGGCCAATGTTGATGTCGGAAGTTTAACTCGTTATGGAGCAGTGACTAAAAATAGCGAAGAAGCTGTTCAAGGGCTAATTATTGCGCTTAAAAATAGTAACACAGCGCAAGTGGTGACAGAGGTAAAAAGTAAACTGCGCCAAATCGAAGCCTCACTGCCGCAAGGTACCAGCATAAACGTGTTTTACGATCGTTCTAATCTTATTAACACCGCAATTAGCACAATTACCGGCGCATTAGGCCAAGCTATCATTTTAGTAATTGTATTATTGGCGTTGTTTTTAGGGGATATTCGCTCCTCTTTAGTGGTGTCGTTATCATTACCTATGTCGGCGCTGTTAACTTTCATTATGATGAAACAATTTAATTTATCAGCCAATCTAATGAGCTTAGGGGGCTTAGTGATAGCAATTGGTATGCTGGTGGATTCATCGGTTGTCATTGTTGAAAATATTTTAAATCGGCTGGCTAATAATCAACATTTACCTAGGCTACATGTTATTTATCGCGCCTGTAAAGAGGTTGCTGCACCGGTTTTTTCAGGCACTATCATTATTATTATTGTATTTTCACCACTGTTAATGCTCACCGGGCTTGAAGGAAAATTATTTACCCCTGTAGCGCTCACTATCGTATTTGCTATGTTAAGTTCGCTATTGTTATCGCTTACAGTTATTCCTATTTTAGCCTCGCTATTGTTGAAAAATGAGCCCGTAAAACAGCCTAAAATGGTGACTTTGATACAAGGCTTTTATAGTAAAACCCTTGCTGAGGCGATTAAAAAGCCAATGCTAATAAGTGTTACTTCAATAATGGTACTGCTCCTCAGTGGCGTGTTATTTCAGGGACTTGGTAAAAGCTTTATGCCAGTGCTAGATGAAGGCGACATTATTGTTCAACTTGAAAAATCTCCCAGTATTTCACTACAGGCTTCCCTTGATATAGACAAGCAAATTGAAGCCACCCTATTAAAAAACACTCCTGAAATAGTGCAAATTGTCGCGCGTACTGGATCGGATGAACTGGGGCTTGATCCTATGGGATTAAACGAAACCGATGTGTTTATGGAGTTGGCACCAAAAGAGCAATGGCGCTTTGCTACAAAAGCGCAACTAATAGAGCATATTCGCCAAACGCTTGCGCAATTTCCAGGTGTTAATATTGGCTTTACTCAACCTATTCAAATGCGTGTATCAGAAATGCTAACGGGTGGCACTGGCGATATTTCAATTAAAGTGTTTGGTAACGACATTGCAACCTTGTCATCGGTTGCAGAACAAATCACTGCGCTTGCAAGTAGTATTGAGGGGGCAAGTGATGTGCAAATGGCGCTTATTGAAGGGGGCAAATACGTTAATATTAAGCTCAACCCTGAGGTTGCGAGTCAATTTGGTTTAACAACGCAAACATTAAGTGAGTATTTAAAGTATCAGCTTGAAGGATTACAGGTGTCTGCGCTGCAAGAGGGCAACCGTGTTATTCCTATTGTATTTAATAGTGCCATAGCTAAAAACCAATTAGTGGATTTATCTTCTATTCAAGCGCTAAAAAGTAGCCTTATTTTAATGCCAGATAATAGCTTAATGCCGCTTGAAGACGTTGCTAGTATTGGTTTTAAAACAGGGCCATTGTTAATAGAGCGCGAAAAGGCTAAGCGCTTTGCCTCAGTTAGCGTCAACGTAGATAACCGTGATGTGGTGAGTTACGTGAATGAACTTAAAGTTAAAATTAGCAGTAATATAAAGTTACCCAGTGGATTTACTTTATCTTTTGGTGGCGAGTTTGAAAGTCAACAACGCGCAACGCAAAATTTATTAGTACTCATTCCTGTGGCGTTAATATTAATATTTATTATTTTATTTACTACCTTTAAATCACTATCTAAATCAATGCTGATTATTGCCAATATCCCGTTTGCGCTGATGGGCGGGGTGATTGCTTTGTATATTAGTAATGAATATTTATCGGTGCCTGCATCGGTAGGGTTTGTTGCCCTATTGGGGGTAGCCGTACTTAATGCGATTGTGATGATCAGCTATTTTGAACAAACTAAAATGTTTGCTGCAAATGTAACGCAGTGCATTTTAGATGGTGCTAGTAGGCGGCTACGCCCTGTATTAATGACCGCGACAACCGCTATGTTTGGTTTATTGCCGCTGGTGTTTGCAACAGGTCCAGGGGCTGAAATACAAAAGCCATTAGCTATTGTAGTTATTGGCGGGTTAATTACCTCCACTATTACAACACTTTATTTATTACCTATCTTTTATGGTTGGTTGGAGAAGAAACATGGCTGAACAGTTACTTTTTACCCTAAATGCACCCACAAATATAAAAGATGACGTAGTTGATATATTAATAGGCATAGACTGTATAACCGGCTTTAACTTAAAAAAAATTCAAGGCTATAGCAAAGAGCACAGCGAGTTTGATATTGCCGAGCAAGTAGAGGGGCATCGCAGTTTTTATCAATTTGAGGTGCATATTTTATTATCTGAACTTGCCATAGTAAAAACGGCGCTAAGTCCTGTTTGTAAGTACACGCCGTTAAAATATTGGGTAACCCCAATTTATGAAAGTGGGCACTTAGGATAACTCAATATCTAGCATTTTATGCTGCTGAGCATTCTCAGCAGCATTGCGTGTTACTCGAACACTCCTTTTATGACTGCATGGGTGTTTTGCACCATTAATGTGCCGTTAGCCCATACATACTCAGGGGTTAGGGTCTCTTTATCGAGGAGGACAACATCCGCGTCGCTTGTTGCTTTAAGACGGCCTTTATCAACTCCTAAAATATCGGCAGGATTACTGGTTATGCTCATTAAAGCGTGCTCAATAGGGACGTTATATTCTTTGACTGCTTGCTGAAACGAGGTTAATAAAGATGCCTCTTTGCCCACCTCAAGCCCTAATAAATTAAAGTCTTTATCAAAAATAGGTAAACTGGCATGGCCATCTGAGCTCATAGTGAGTTGATTTGGTGCTACGCCTTGTTCTAAGCAGTAGGCAAGGGCATGGGCTGCTGCATATTCACCATGGGCTAAATCGTAGTCGGTGGTGCTGGTGGTAAAGTCGATAGTACCGCCCTGATCACAAAAGTGAACACCGGCATCAAGAAGTGCTTTATTGCGGTTCATATGCGTAGGATAAAACTGTTTAAGCTTAATATCACTTTGCTGAGCCACCTGATGCAAAATACTCAAGTGACTATCGACAGGGCCGACATGAATACTCACGGTGCCTTTTTTACCACTGAGCATACCGGCTACTTTGGCCTCGGCTGCCAATTCTGCTAATTGCTGGACCGTAGGTTGGCTACTGCGATGATCAGAAATAGCCACTTCGCCAACACCTATAAACTCCTCTATATACATGATGTCGTCAGTGATTGAGTGAGTAAGAGTTTTAGCGGGTAAATGATACGAACCGGTATGGCAAAATACATTCAGCCCTTGCTCTTTTAGGCCTTTTGCTTTGGCAACCAAATTGGTAAGCGTACGTGAGCTTGAGTCGGTACCCAGTGCGCCCACCACTGTGGTAGTGCCCGATAGGGTTGCATCGGTTAGGTTCATTTCAGGGGTGCGGCTGGCAAATCCAGCTTCGCCACCGCCACCGGTAATATGCACTAACGAGTCAACAAACCCCGGCGTAACAAGCTTATTTTTACCGTCAATTCGTTTGACGAGTACACTGCTGTCGAGGATTATATTTTCGTCAATAGCAATGATTTTACCACCGCCAATTAAAACATCTTGTGTGCCTAGGTAGGTAGGTGCATAAACGGTTGCACCTTGAATTAAAGTTAACATAACAAATTCTTTTTATTGATAATTAATAAAGTAAGCAAGAAATATAAAGCCGCTTGCTAATACAAAAAGTGCTAGAGCAAAGCGCCAAATAAACGCAGCCCATTCTCCCCAATCTAATTTCACCACACCTAAACAACCAATTAAACTAGCTGAGGTGGGAATTAAAATGTTGGTTAATCCATCACCTAATTGAAAGGCCAATACTACAATTTGCCTTGATACATTGAGCAAATCGCCAAGTGGAGACATCAGCGGCATAGTGATGGCAGCTTGGCCTGAACCCGATGAAACAAAAAAGTTAAATACACTTTGAAACACCAGCATTCCCCAAGCTGCAATGTAATCTGGCACACTGGCTATGCTGCTTGCACAGTAATAAAGCAGGGTGTTGAGGGTCGAGGGAGTGGTTAAATCACTACCCCCTAATAGTAATACAATGCCTTTAGCCAGTGCGACTAATAACGCCGCTGGCAATAATTCTTGTGCACCGTGTTTAAACGCATCCGCGCACTCATTCGCGGTTAGCTTTTTAAACACGATGGCAATTATTGCACTGATAAGGCCAATACAAAAAAACTGTGCAGCAAGCTCAGGAATATAATATTGGCGCGCCATCACCCCCCATACGACCCAAGCTATGCCCAATACAAACACTAATAATGTGAGTGCATCGGCTAGGCTGAGTTTAATCGTTGGCTGATCACCCGTTTTTTGGGATTGTGTTTTTATCCGTTTTGCATAGCGCATAGTAAACACAAGGCCTACAAGCGTAAAACAAGCCCAAGCTAGCATACGAAAGCCCGCACCAGAAAACACTGGAATTTCAGCTATCGATTGCGCTATAGCAATGCTAAAAGGGTTCATCCATGAGGTAGCAAAGCCTATTTGCGTAGCCACATAAGTTGTAAGTACAGTGACTTTAGCGTCGTAGCCAAGTTGTTGCATAATAGGCAGCAGCACAATACAAAATGCAATAGCTTCTTCGCCCATCCCAAATACCGCGCCGCCTAACGAAAATAGTAAAAACAGTAAGGGAATAAACAGCCATTCAACCCGCTTGGTTTTATTAATAAGTGCCATAATGCCGTTATTAATCGCGCCGGTTTTCATAATAATGCCAAAGGCACCGCCAGTGATTAAAATAAACGCCATTACGCCAATAGCTGCACCATATTTATCACCCGACACTAAGCCTTCAAACAATACATTTGCTAAACCAATGTCGCCACCTTGTGCAAAAACAGGTGGTGATTGTTGGTCGTTAACGGCTTGATATTGTGAAAGCTGCACAGTGTGGCTACCAGATTCTGCATTAAATACCCCAGGGGTAATAAATACCGTGGCCATATAGGCAACCACTGCCACACACAGCAAAATGATGCTTGCATCTGGCATAGAAAATTGTTTTTGTTTCATAATTTCACTTTAATAAAAGGTCATTGTGTTGATGCGTAAATAAACGCTTAAACGTACTTTAGCACTTAATAGGCAGTGTCACTGTAGCCATGACCAGTAATAAAAGGAAGGCCGCAAAGCGTTTGCTTTGCGGCTAAGTGGTTAAAAACGGTAGCTAATACTTAATTTATAATTAGCACCTAGGGCATTATGATTAATTGAATCAAAGCCACGGCTTGAGCCATAAAGAGTGGGTGGCTCTTTATCAAAAATATTATTGATGCGCGCGCGCAAAGTCAGCGATTTATTAACATAAAAACCCGCTGATAAATCCCAAACGAGCCAGTCATCAACCTGGTGCTCACCTTTTGAGTCTAATACGCCGAGCGAATCTAGCTCATCAATTTCACGACCACGCAGGCCTTCTATATCATCTTCGTAGCTGCTGGTGTAGTTTGCACCTAAGTTAAGGTAGTAATTTTGCGCTTCCCAATCTATTGACATACGCGCAATATTTTCAGGATAACGATAAGTTCCTACCAACTTCTCTAACGAGTCAGACCCCGGTTTATTACGTTCAAACTCAAGGTAATGAGTGCCATCAAAGGCAAAGGTTAAATCGCCGCTTGGTAATACAAACCTATGGTCAAACTTAAAGTCTATGCCAGCTAATGTTTGTGTACCAGTGTTTTCAAGTGGGATTGCATGATCGCGAAACAGCGGTAAAAATAGCTCGTCATCACGTGGGTTAAATTCATCTATATAACTGCTTAAAATCTCAGTTAAATTAGCGCCGTCTTGCTCTATGTTTAAACCACTGTTGTCGGTGACATCACATAATGCTTCATCGTACGATATGCCTTGCTCGCCCGGTGGTACAATGCCACAGTGACGAAGTGACGCATCGGTTATGGCGCGATCTAACACAGCGGTCATGTTGGTATCGATTACTTCTTCATGATCAAACTGCCAATAATCAATGGTTAAATTAGTATTAGCCGAGGGACTCCATGCAAAGCCAACACTGATAGCCTCAGATTCTTCTGCATTTAGATTAGGGTTACCTAACTCTAACGAATTAACACTCACTTGGGTGCCATCACCCATACAGTATAAATCGGCTACAGCTTGGTTGGCACCACAGTCAAAAGTAGATTGCGTGGTTCTTAATTTAACGCCAGCTTGAGTTAATGATGGTGCTCTAAACGAGGTTGACCATGAACCACGAACAACTAACGAATCAGTCGGGCGATAGCTCAAACCTATTTTAGGATTAAAGGTGCCACCAAAATCATCGTAATGATCGTATCGACCCGCTGCTTGTAGCTCTATTTGCTCACTCAGTGAAATACTTAATTCAGCAAAGGCGGCATATTGAGTGCGATCGGCTTCTGATAAGCTAGAGCCAAAGCCAAATACATCAACAAGGTAGTCTTTGTCTGCTTGAGCTTGTGAATTAAGCGAAGGAATGTCGCTTAGCTCTTCACGTCGTGCTTCTACCCCAAATGAGGCATAGGCTGGTAGGTCGTTAAAGGTAAATAGTTCACCATTAAAGTTAGCATCCCAGCCGTAAACAGTACTTTCTCCACTGCGTGTTGGGCGAGCTTGCGCTGTTGCCAAAACGGCATCATTAGCGGCGTCGCCTTGAAGGAAAGGGTTGTAAAAAGGTAGCAACTCCCCAGATGCACAATTTAAGTCAGTACCGTCATAACTTGCCAGCGTACCGTCTGAACATAGCTCGCCCGTAATCGCGCCATGGAACTTGTAGCGATTATAAACCCCTGCAATCGCTTCTTGCTCTGAACGTGAGCGAGAAAGAGTAACACCAGATTCCCAACCCCAATCACCAATTTCACCACTTAGGCTACTTACTAAGCGAAAGTTTTTCGTTTCTACTTCCACCGTTCTTGGGGCATTAAAGCGCGCATCAAATGCAAAACCATACACTTCTCGACCACTTTGGGTATCAAATGGGTCAATGTAGAGTTGATCTAATAAATCATTACTACCATCGGCATTATCGTAAATAAATAAGGCGTCTTCTAAAACATACGGGCCGTCGTCGTCATTAATTTGGTTAATAGGTGAGGGGGATGAATACGCTTTTGCCTTGGTCTGACTGTAAAAAAAATCAGTATGCCATTGTAGACCACCAAGCTCACTATTAAACATAAAGCCGGTTGAAAGGCTTTCAAATGGCGTTTCTAGGTAATCATCTTGATTAGGGTAGTAAGCACAAATTTGTTCATCAAGTTCAGTAGTAACTAACTCGGTTTTGCAGTTTGGTGATGGAAGTTCGTTACCATCTCGGCTGCTGAAATAATAAATATTAGGTGAGTTCTCCAGCTTAGGTAAATAGGAGTAACCATTCACTAAAGAGGGAGAGGCCGTGTAATTACGATCGGTCGCTTTAAAAGCGTTACGGTCATATATATCTGCAAATACCGTTAAGTTACTCTCGCCTATTTTTGTACCATACACTAAGTTTAATTGTTTTTTACTTTCGTCATGTTGATCAAAGCTATCGGCAAACGAAGTATTGATTTCAGCGCCTTCAAAATCATCTTTTAAAATGTAGTTAATAACACCCGCTACAGCATCGGCACCATAAACGGCTGATGCACCGGTGGCTAAAATATCAATACGTTCAATGGCCGCTAGAGGAATAGAATTGACATCTACAAAGTTTTCAGTACCTGCAGCAAATGAACTAGGCGCAACTCTTCGCCCATTTATTAATGTCAGCGTTGCCGAAGGTCCCATGCCTCGTAAGCTCGCTGCTGATTGACCTGCTGGTGTAGAGGTAGACGTACCACCACTTTCAGAGGTTGAGAACGTACCGCTTCCGCCTTTAAATACAGATAAATCTTTGAGTAATTCATGAATGGTATTAGCACCAGAGCGTTTGATTGCATCTTGGTCTAACACGGTTAGTGGAATAGTGCCTTCCAGATCAACGCCTTTTAAGCGAGATCCTGTTACTTCTACTCGTTCAATGTTGGTATCAGTTTGAGTTTCTTGTGCATACACACAAGTGACAGGGCTCAGTAAAGCGCTTACTGTGGCCGCAATAGTTAGTTGACGAAACATTGTAGTACCTTTTGTCTTTTTAAGCGCGCAGAAATAGGTTTAATATTTCTTAAAGCTTTAATTATTATGGTTTTTTAGACAGGGCAGTGGTGAAATGACACGCTGAGCCCCTCACAGAAATTAGTGAGGTGGTGGGCTACTCGTCAAACCACTCCGAAAGGTAGTGTGGTGAGTAGAAATATGTTGTAAGCAATGTTGCTTTTTTAAACATAATTCTCGTTCCAAAAAGGTTTTTGACAAAGCTAGCAAATGGGTGCTAGCTTACTCGCGTTTTAAAGTTCCTTTTTTTTATAGCAAGTGAGAGACGCTCTCGCAAGTTATTTCTTATAATTTTTTACATGAGTGTAACATAATGGAACGAATATATTTACCAAAAAAGCGACTAGTTAAATCGCGAACAATAACCGCTTTTTACTCAATTTTAATTGCTTTTTCGCTGCAGTTAAACGCAAAAGAGCCTAGTCAAACTCTTGTTTTAGTGGGGGGGGCTCTCACAACATGTGCCAGTTTAAGCCCTAAAAACTGTGAAAAAAATACTCAAATTTCGGGTAAAACGCATAATGTATTTGCGCTCTCTCACACTAAAATTAGTCAAATAAAGCAACAGTGGCCTAGTGAAAATAGCCAAGCTAAAAACAATACTATTAAAAATTTAGCAACAATGCAGGCTAAATCATCGCCCACGTTATCGAAAAAAGAGCTGTTATGGTTGTGGCGCGATATTGATAGCAAACAGCTCAATAGTTTATCGGATCAAGAATACAATTTTGTAATAGATATGCTTGAAGTAGCTCAAATAAAAAGCGACAACAAGCGACTAAAAGAGCAGGTAAATACTGCGCTTAATAGCGAATCGGCAGCGACAGAGATTTTGCAGTTTATATCGGGAAGTTTAAAAGTTAATGATACTAACCCGAGTATGCTAGCCATTACCGCCTCAAGCAGAGACCCTTATGAATCTGCTGATTTTTATGAAGGATTACTAAGCTTCCCTAATGTAAATTCGCAATGGCTTGCATTAACCCCTGCGCTTGCTAAAGCAATAACCACCAACAAGTGTGATGATTTAACCACGCTTAGGCACTCCGAAATGGGGCTATATCAACGCGAACATATTTACCCTGATCGCACACAAGCTGAATATCAATTGTGTAAAAAAGGCACCGACGCTTTAGTAGAGCTAATAAAAAACAGTACCGGTGTGATGTTTAATGGCGGCGATCAAAGCTTAACCCGAAAAGTATTATTTGATGAAAATAACCAGCCTTACCCTTGGACAAAAGCATTACAGTCTCGCCCTGTTATTGTTGGAACAAGTGCAGGTACCGCGGTGCAAAGTGGTGGGCAAGCCCACGCCGGGAATGTGGTGATGATCACCAATGGCACTAGCTTGTCGGCATTGAAAGAAGGCGCACAAGCCATTGATGCCCCAAGTGAACGCTCAAACAGCGATAGTTTAACTTACAACCGCTTTGGGGGTTTAGGCACATTTAGTTACGGTGTACTCGATACACACTTTAGCGAGCGAAACCGTACATTAAGACTAGGCACTTTGCTCGACAGCTTCAGTGCAAATCAAGCTCAACCCGCATTCGGTTTTGGTGTAGACGAAACCACAGCCTTAGTGGTGATTAAATCTGAAGCTGGCAATTTAATGACCGTAATTGGTAAAAATGGTGTGGTGATGGTTAAATCAACAGAGCAAGCTCAGGCTGAAACTAAAACTAAAACCTACAGTTACTCTTACTGGCCTGTGGGCAGTGTGATTGATATTAAAAATAACGATTTTACCTTAAGTCAGCGCAGTATTAGCCAAGCATTGCCAGCAATTAAAATACCGCCTTTACCAGTTCAGCGTTTTGGCAGCATTTTAACGCAGGCCAAATTACGCTCTTTAACGCAAGCCATGTGCCTTAGCCAAGAACAAACGGCTGTTGGCCAGCAAGATGAGTTTATTATTAGCCTATCTACCACGCCTGAGTCGGCATATCATCGTATTAGTGCTGCGCAGTATGGCTGTGCGGTGAGTAATTTAGAAATTGCAGTGAGTACCTTTTAATTTAATGCCACGCAAGCTAATTTAATTAAACACGCTGCTTAGTTGATTTTAGATTAAGCGGCCATACTATAGTTACAAGCGTGTTTATTAAATCACAACAAAAGGAAGGTTCATGAGTAAAGTAGCGGTTATTTATTTTTCGGGATATGGCCATACCAAAAAAGTGGCTGAATTTGTAGCTGATGGAGCAAACGCTCAGCTTATTGCAATCGATGAGAATGGCGATATAAAAGACACCAATTGGGATGCATTAAACAATGCAGATGCCATTATATTTGGCGCACCTACTTATATGGGCTCATATCCTTGGCAGTTTAAAAAGTTTGTTGATGCTACCTCTAAAGTTTGGTTTACCATGGGGTGGAAAGACAAAGTATTTGGCGGGTTTACCAATAGCGGCAGCCTAAATGGCGACAAACAAGTCACCCTAATTAGTATGCAAACGTTGGCTTCGCAACATGGTGGAATTTGGGTAAGTCTGGGGTTACCACCAGCCAATAAATTGGAATCAACTCGTCAAGATATCAATAACTTAGGCGGTTCAGTTGGTGTATTAGTGCAATCACCTACTGATGCAGATGAATCTGCAATTCCATCAGGCGATTTAGAAACGGCTCGTTTATACGGCGAACGTGTAGCTGATGTGGCCAAACGCTTGAAGTAAAAGTCACTCGATAAAATAAGTTAAAAAAGCCACATTGTGTGGCTTTTTTAGTTTGATAATTCTAATTTTTGTTGTTTGTGCTCTAGCTGGTATAGGCTTGAAAATTGACGTTTATGAACTTCAAATAAATACGCTCTTAGCTGCTCTTTACCATGGTGAATGTGTTTAATTTTTGCTGCTATGCCACACTTACTCTGCCTAACCGGTTCTATATCTAATGATATCGCCGCTTCGTTGGGTAAAATAAATTGCATATTCTGCAACTCATCAAGTTCACTGTGTACTGATGTGGGTTTTAAAAATATCCCTGTGCTAGATATAGATTCAATGCAAAAACCTTGGCTTTGGATATTTAATTCGCTCAACCGCCAGCTGCGCTGAATACCTTTAGTGTCAATTACTTCGGGGGCTTCTAATACAGTACTGAAATGGCCTAATTCATCGGTTTTAAATTGAAGTGGGAACCATAGTTGGTAGTGGGCTACTTCTGCTAATAAGGTTAATTTAGCTTGACCAAGTAAATGCGCAATACCATCTGGTATTGATGCTTGTACTGTTAACTTTGTTTCATTGATTAATGCACTACTTTGACTAGGTTCAAATAAGCCAGATAAAAAGTTAATTTCTTCGTCAGACAAATCCATGTATTTTCCTTAATACCTAAATTGTGGATTCTATTCCTCACAAGGTTACTGCCCAATGAATGAACAGTTTATTATTTTGTAAGCTCCGCATAGCGCGGCTAAATTTTTATACAATTAAAAATTTCAACCTTCCTGATTGAAATTTTAAGCTATTGATTTTAATTGGTTTTGTTTATTTCTAAACTCAGTGAGTTAAATAGTTGTATGCGTTTTTTAGTATTTTAACCTTATTATCACCAATAAGTTAAGTAATAAAGTGTACAAAATTAAAACGCTTCGCGATGTTTTTATATCAACAATGCGTAAATGAGACTTAGGTCTAGCTTACGAAGCATAAGGAAATACTTAGAATAGCGCCAAATAAAAATGGGGTTTAAGGGGTTCCAAATGCAATTAGAACGAATTCGTCGTAGCGACTTACACAACAAAGTGATGTCTGCAGAGCAGGCCAGTTTATTTATTAAAGACGGCATGACCGTGGGTATGAGTGGTTTTACTCGTGCCGGTGAAGCGAAAGCTGTACCACGTGCGCTTGCAGAGCGAGTGCGTGAAAACCCAATGAAAATTAACCTAATGACGGGCGCGTCATTAGGAAATGACTTAGATAAGCTACTAACTGAATCAGGTGCGTTAGCGCGTCGTATGCCATTTCAAGTAGACAGCACATTACGTAAAGCGATTAACAACGGTGAGGTCATGTTTATTGACCAGCATTTATCTGAAACCGTTGAACAGTTACGTAATCATCAGTTAACGATGCCTGATGTAGCGGTCATTGAAGCCGTTGCTATTACCGAAGAAGGCCACATAGTACCTACAACGTCAGTGGGCAATTCAGCCAGCTTTGCTATTTTTGCCAAACAGGTAATTGTAGAAATTAATATGTTACACCAGCCAGAGCTTGAAGGGCTGCACGACATTTATATTCCATCTTATCGTCCTACACGTACGCCAGTGCCGCTAGTGAAAGTAGATGACCGCATTGGTAGTACTGCAATTCCAATTGATCCGGCTAAAATTGTGGGTATTGTATTTACCAATCAAAGTGACTCATTTTCAACTGTTACCGACCCAGATGCAGACACAGCCTCTATTGCACGTCACTTAGTTAACTTTTTTAAAGAAGAAGTAGCACAACAGCGTATGCCTGAAAACCTAGGCCCATTACAAGCCGGTATTGGTAACATTGCCAACGCAGTAATGATGGGTTTATTAGACTCTGATTTTAAAGACCTCACTATGTATTCAGAGGTACTACAAGATTCTACCTTTGATTTAATTGATGCGGGTAAACTTAATTTTGCATCAGGGTGTTCAATTATTTTATCAGAACGTTGTAACGCACAAGTATTTAATAACCTTGAAAAGTATCGTGATAAGCTAATACTTCGTCCACAAGAAATGTCGAACCACCCTGAAATTGTGCGTCGTTTAGGTATTATTGCAATTAACACGGCACTTGAGTTTGATATATATGGCAACGTTAACTCAACTCATGTATGTGGTACTAAAATGATGAACGGTATTGGTGGTTCAGGCGACTTTGCACGTAATGCGCATGTATCGGTGTTTGTAACTAAATCAATTGCCAAAGGTGGCGCTATTTCAAGTGTTGTGCCTATGGTAAGCCATGTTGATCATACCGAGCACGATGTTGATATTTTAGTAACCGAGCAAGGCCTTGCTGATTTACGCGGTTTAGCGCCACGCGAACGTGCAATTGAAGTCATTAAGCACTGTGTACATCCAGATTATCGCAACGCCATGCTTGACTACTACGAGCGTGCATGTGTTCGTGGCGGTCATACGCCTCATATTTTAGAAGAGGCATTCAGCTGGCATACCCGCCTTGAGCAACAAGGCACAATGAAGCAAAGCTAATACATAAAACCCCGCATCTGCGGGGTTTTTATTTTGTAATTAGTCTAAAATATTAGACTCAGACCAAACCCTAAGATCGTGAAGAATTCCTAGTGCAGAGCGCCCAAACTCAGTGAGCTCGTAGGTGACAGCAATAGGTCTAGTGCTGATCACCGTCCTTAAAACCATCTTATTGGCCTCTAACTCTTTTAAACGTTGATCTATCATTTTTTTGCTCGCTCCACCTAACATTCGAGTTAGATCATTAAAGCGAACAGGTTCATCTTTTAAGTGATAAATAATAGAACTTGTCCACTTCCCGCCAATTAAGCGCATTCCTTTTTCAATAGCACAAGGCTCTAAGCAGGCATTTAAAACTTTTTTTCTTCCCTTACTATCTGTTTCTATAGAGCTTTCCAAAATTTAACCTCTAAAATAGGGTGGTTACTAAAAGTATACTAATTGAATCTATTCTTCAGGTAACTATTATATACCACATTAAAGTAAAGACCAATTTTTGTACTATTTTTTGGAGAGATCACATGAGCAAGGTACTCATTATAAATGCACACCAATATTATTCTTTTTCAGAGGGCAAATTAAATGCCACCCTAGTTGATGTAGCATCATCGATACTGATAGAAAAAGGCCATGAAGTTAAAACCGTAACTATGACAGATAGTATTGATGTAGAGGCACAATTAGCACTTCATCAATGGGCTGACGTTGTCTTACTGCAATCACCTATTAACTGGATGGGCGTGCCATTTTCGTTTAAAAGATATATGGACGAGGTGTATACAGCCGGTATGGGTGGCGCCATGTGTAATGGCGATGGTCGTCACCAGGACGACCCAAAAAGCGGTTATGGCACAGGTGGCACACTTAAAGATACTAAATATATGATGTCACTCACATTTAACGCACCAGAGGAGTCATTTAACAATTCAGAAGAATTTTTTAATGGTAAAAGTATTGACGACTTAATGTTCCCAATGCATATGAACTTTAAGTTTTTTGGTATGACAGCAATGCCTACCATTGCTTGTTTTGATGTTATGAAAAACGCCGATATAGATACTGACTTAGCGCGCTTTAAAGCACATATAAGTACACACTTTTGAGAGGAAACACAATGACTAATGCATCACAGTATACAAATAAACTTCTTCCGGGGAGTCGTTTCCCAAAGATTAATTGCCCTGTACTAAATAGTAACGAAGTAGAGTTAGGGCGTGTCCAGCAAGACGCTGCTTGGCAAATGGTGGTTGTGTATCGTGGCCAGCATTGTCCTATGTGTACGCAGTATCTAAATCAGTTAGAAGAAATTAAACAGTCATTACAAGACATTGGAGTTTCTTTAATTGCTGTATCGGCCGACAGCGAAGCGCAGTTGTTAACACATAAAGAGAAGTTATCAGTGAGTTACCCCATTGCGTTTGAATTAAAGCCTGAACAAATGAATGCGTTAGGGCTGTATGTTTCTCAACCTCGCAACGCTCAAGAAACAGACCATTTATTTGCTGAGCCTGCTGTGTATGTAGTGAATGAACACGGTACAGTACAAGTTGTTGATATCTCAAATAATCCATTTGTAAGACCAGATCTGTCTACTTTATTGCGAGGTATAACTTGGATTAAAAACCCTGATAATAATTACCCTATTCGTGGAATGCATAAAGGTTAATGTTTGATGGTTTAAGTTTGCCACTATGATCTGTAAAATAACTGCATATTATTTACAGACTCGCTATGGCGAGCAACACAGAGTAACCATAATGGAAAACAAACTAACTGCAATCGATACACTCGCTGAACTTGAAAGTTTTTTACTGCAAGTTGAAAACGGCGGCCTAGGTTTAACCGGCGTAGCAGGCGTGGGTATGGCGACCAATAATGCCGATGGCAGCCGTTTTGTAGCCGTGTTTGATGACAAGCAACAACTTTTATTAGCACGCGAAATTACCGAAGAGATTTTCCAAAGCGGCCAAGACATGGTGCGCAACGGCGTAGGGCGTAAGCATTAATTCCTTGCTACTAATCTAAAAAGCGCCAAATGGCGCTTTTTTTGTGGTTTATTTTAAACAGGTGTTAAATATAAAATAAATTTACACAAATGGCACGCTATGTAATGGTTTCACTAGTTTTATTATGTAAAAGCGAAATAGCTCAGGTGAAATCATCAATATTCAACCGTTATCAGGTGTTAGTTAGTATGGACTTTATTGCTATCGGACTTTTCTTTTTAGTTCTTCTAATAGCTTTATCTATTATTTGGAGCACGCTAAAAACGGGAATTTCACCGATGATGAGCTCAAGCAAAGCGCGCCAAACTATGCTTAATGCAATAAGCATGGATGAAAAAGGCGCATTAATTGATTTGGGTTCAGGTTGGGGGACGCTCGTTATAGCGGTTGCCAAAAATCAGCCTAATAAACAGGTTATTGGCTATGAGTTATCGTGGTTTCCTTGGATGGTTTCAGTGCTTTTTAAATATAGTTTGGGTTTAGGTAATCTTACCCTCTATCGTAAAGACTTCAAAAATGCCGATCTTAGCTCTGCGTCTACTTTGGTATGTTACTTGTTTCCTGGTGGTATGGTAGCGCTTGAAGATAAGTTAAAGCATGACAAAGTTAAAAATAAAATCACTATTGTGAGTAACACTTTCGCTTTACCTTCATTTAAACCAACTAACGTTATCAAGCTTAAAGATTTTTACCAAACGCCAATTTATGTATATCATTGGCAATCCAAATAGAGGGATATTATTTAGGGTCAGTGTTTAGTTGATGTCATATTTTTTATCCATAAGTTCATGTTATCTGCAGACATTGGTTTGGCAATATAATAGCCTTGCCCATGATAGCAACCCATATCTATAAGTACTTTTTCGAGCTCTTGCGACTCGATCCCCTCTGCTATTAGGTTAAACCCAAATGCTTTACTTAGCGCCACGATACACGTAACTATGGACTTGTCTTCATGGTCTGATAGGAGCTTTTTAACAAAGCTTTGATCTATTTTTAATGTATCTAAAGGTAATTTTTTTAAGTAACTCAAAGAGGCGTAACCTGTACCAAAGTCGTCTAACGCAATACTTACACCTAAATTTCTACAGCCATTGAGAACGTCGACTGCTTGGTCAACGTTTCCAATGGTGGTGCTCTCTAAAATTTCTAATTCGAGGGTTTTTGGTTTTATATTATTAGTGCTGATGAGTAACTCTCTGAGGTTTTCAACAAAGCCCTCACTAAGTAAATGAGCTGGAGAGATATTTACACTCATAGAAAGATGATTTCTAGTCCAAATTTTATGTTGTTTTAAGGCCTCAGCAAGTACCCATTCACCAATTAATATACCAATGTGTGGGTGCTCTAATGCCTCTGAAAAGTGACCAGGGTAAAGTAAACCCAAAGTAGGGTGATTCCAGCGTATTAAGGCTTCAACGCCAATCAACTGGTGATCCATTAAATTTACCTTTGGTTGATAATGTAGAATAAACTCTTTACGAGCAATGCCTTTTTCAGCAGCCAATAACAAATCATGTCTTGCATGCCTTAGGCTTTCTTCCTCTGGATCAAAAAACAGAATCCGGTTTGTTCCTGATCTTTTTGCTTGGTACATAGTTTGATCGGCCCTTCGTAAAATGTCATCACAAGTTAAGCCATCATCACTGGGAAGTGCAACGCCGATGCTGACTGAAATTTGAACGGAGCACGAAAACTCTGCTAATTTTATCGGATCGTTTACCTCAATCAGCACGTCTTGTAACAGAATCTCATATTCTTGTATTGTGTGCGCAGCCCCTCTTAATAAAAGGATAAACTCATCTCCACCAATACGCGCGAGTGTATCTTCCTTGCGTAATGTGTTTTGTAGCCTTTGGGCAATGGTTTTCAACACGAAATCACCGGTTTCATGACCATATTTGTCATTAATGGGTTTAAAGTTATCTAAATCTAAATAGGCAACGGCGAGCTTTTGCTGAGATGTAATGGCCTGTTGAAGTTGATCAATTAAAATTGGGCGGCTTGCTAAGCCTGTTAGGCTATCGTAATGTGCCATGTTATGAAGTTTTTTTTCTAAGCTTGCGCGTTGAATGGAACTAGATATAGAGTGTATCAACTGATCGCTTTTTAATTGATTTTTAAGTAAATAATCGCTTGCCCCTAGGCGCATAGCTTCTGCTGCTATTTTTTCATCCCCTAAGCCCGTGATCATAATCACAGCACAGTGGTTATTTACAGACTTTCTAATATTATCCAGCAGAGTAAGCCCCGATCCGATACCTAATCGGTAATCAACTATGACGCAATCAAATTCCCTATGCTCAAGGTAAGACATAGAGCTTTCAATAGAAGATGCTTCTGAAATTTTAGCCTGTATATTAGAGCGAGATATCATACGGCGTATTTGTTCTCTATCAACCGCATCGTCATCAACAATGAGTAGTTTAATACTGTCGCAGGTTTCAAAATTATCTATTGAAGTTATCATATCCATATCTCTTGCAAAATGGCTTATTCAAGCTCAACGGCATGTATATAAGCATCCATAAGTGTCGCTAATTTGGCAAACTGCGGGCCAATTGCATGTTTAACCATGTAACCTGCTACGTTATTATGGTACGCGCGAGTACGATCGTTATCCTCATTGGAGGTCGTGAGTATAAATACAACGGTATCGTTTAATTTTTCATCTTTACGAATATGCTCTAAAAATTCAAAGCCATTCATCACTGGCATATTCAGGTCTAGCAATACTAAGTAGGGCTCTGATATTTCTTTTTGTTGCGCTTTTTCTCGTAACGCATCTAGTGCCAGCTTTCCGTTTTGTTTCCAAATTATTTTAATTTTAGGATCCACTTTTTTTAGACTTCTTGTAACGGCTTCCGCGGCAACATCGTCGTCCTCAACAAGCAGTATAGATAGATTTTTGATCATAAATTTTCTTTCCTTGCAAAGCGAGGCCACCACACATGAAATGTAGACCCTTTTTGCGGTTCATTTGAGCTTACTGAAATGCGCCCACCATGAGCTTGTGCCAAACGCCGACTAATAGACAGCCCAATACCTGAACCCGATTTATCATCAGAGGTTGTTTGAAATAAACTAAAAATACGCTCGTAAGCCTCTGGTGGTATACCGGGGCCATCATCAGTCACAGTGATATGGCAAAGCGTATTTTCTGCTACACAACGAATCTCTATAGTTCCCTCTTTATTGTCGTGGTGTTTAATAGCGTTACTTAATAAATTGCGGACCACGGTTTCAAGTGGCGTCCATGCAGTGACGATGGTATCTAATTGAATGTCTTTATGAAGCTTCATTCCAGCCGGTAAATCCAATAGTTCGGTAACGTTAGAAATTAACTTATGCATATCGATTACTTGAGTATCTAGAGTGGCTTTGCCTGCTCTTGCATAGGCCAATAAATTATCTATTAACGTCTCCATTTTATGAATACGATCATCAATACGTGTTAAGTTATATTCTACTTCAGGCGTGGTAGTGCCTAAATCTTCTTTTATCCATTCAATTAAGTTTGAAATCCCCCGCAATGGAGAGCGTAAATCATGAGAAGCTACATAGGTAAACTCCTTCAAACTTGTGTTATTTTCTTTTAACTCGGTTTCCATTCGTTTTCGTTCTGTTATATCTAACAACGACACAAATACCATGTCTTCGTCATTGGTGTTTATAAAAGGACTCAGGCCCACTTCAACTGGGAATTCTTTTCCGTCTTTGTGTAAGGCGGTTAAATCTCTGCCTACTCCCATACTTCTGACACTGGGTTCACGATGAAATGAATGGCGAAGTGCTGAATGGTGCCCTTGATAGCGATGCGGTAATAGCATTTCCATTTTTTTATCGAGTAATTCTATTTCACTGTAGCCAAAAGATTTACATAACGATTGATTAACCGCTTGAATAATGCCCGCTTGGTCTACTATTAACACACCATGAGGTGCAGCTTGAATAGAGCGTTGAAACATATTGTTAGCGCGCAGCCTTTGCGATATATCAACCAGTGTGGCTAAAACTAACTCTTGTTGTCCGTGTATCGGGTTTAAACCTATTTCGATTGGGATTTGCTTACCATTTTTTTGACTCGCAAATAACTCACGGCCTTCACCCATTAATCGTTTTCGAGGGTTAGCAAAAAACTGACTCATCAAGTGGGTATGGTTCGCTTTAAATTGCGCTGGAAGTAAACTATCTATATTCATCCCTATTAGTTCTGAGTCCTCATAGCCCAGTATTTCAGATAGTTGACTATTGGCAAAAAGGATCTGAGCATCGGTATTGACTACCATTGCCCCCATGGGTAAACAACTAACTAGTTGAGTTAAAAAGGCTTCGTCCATATTTACATTTGAACTAGGTGAATTAGATTTTTTATTTACTTTTTTAAGGTCCATCAAGCATCCCGCAAGTAAATGTAGTTCCTATAATATAGTAATAGTCGAACAAGTATTGAACAGCAAATTTAGAGGAAGATCATGTTATTTAAATGCTCATTTTAATAGTTTCTTCTTATATTTTAGCGAGTCATTATGGTTGAAAAAGGTGCATTGATTTATTTAGGTTTGGGGTGGGGAGTGTTAACTTTAGTGCTTACTAAATATAGTTAGTGTTTAAATAACCTTACTCTCTATTGCAAAGACTTCAAAAATGCTGATTTCGTACTGTCTACGCTAGTGTGTTACTTGTTTCCAGGCGCTATGGTAGCGCTTGAAGAAAAGTTAAAACAAAACGTGCTTAAAAACATCACCATTGTGAGTAACACTTTAGCTTTGCTTTTATATAAACCAACTAAAGTGATTAAGCTTAAAGGGTTCTACCAAACACCTATTTATGTGTACCACTGGCAACCAAAATAAACTTTGCTTTAAGTCTTAATACAAACAGCAGCAGCTTTGTCGCGATTTTAATTGCGATACTTATTGGCGCAATAAGCTAATGTAGTGGTTTTTAAAAATGCTAATTTTATATAAGTTTCGAAGATAGTTAAGAGTGATAACAGTGCTATGAATTTAAGATTGAATCTCTTTATTTTTCTATTTTGGAGAGTAGGCTATAGTGTGAAATTAAAAGCTAATTAATTCAATGAAATGGAGCATGTTAGTCTATTTAGTTAAATGTAGAGTTAAAAAGTTAGTGAGTTAAAAATGAGTATTTGTACCCCTTTTGTTGATTTTTATTTTAAATATATTTACCTTAAACTTTAAAGTAGTACAGATTAAGGACAATAAATGAAAAAGGTAATTTTCGCATCTCTTCTATGTATCTTTTCTAGTTCAACGATAGCTAATGAACAATCTTTAACAACAGAGTGTTCAACTTGTTTTTCTTATGAGCAGTTTAAAACTTCAGCGAAGTCAAATGCTCAGCTTGATAAAACCCGCGATGTTTACGTAATGAATCTAGAAGCATTAACTATTAAAAAGTTCGAAGTTTCAAAAAGGTTTAGCGGTTACAAAACCCTTACTGGGACTGGTGGTGAACCCGATGGGCGTGGAGGGAAGATGAAAGGTATAAAAGTACCTACATATTCAGTCACTGTTAAAGACCATAATGTAGAACAAAGTGTTTTAAATAATTTCTACAATTTATCTGATGCTAAGAAGCAAGTAATGATGTCTGTACAATCACTTAAGGCTGATGAAGTGCCGTCTGAAATCGCAGGAAGCGTATGGGATTTAGTTGGTTCAAGCTCTATTCAAAATAAAGTTGCAAGACATTATAATGGAAATACTAATCTCAGGAATGATCTTACTAATTTTGCAAACGCAACAGACAAAGTCTCAGGATTGTTAAATGTAGACAAGATTATGGTGCAAGTTAGTTTTAGTGATGGAAGTACCGCAATTTTTTCTCTATATGCAGTGATTAATGGGGATTTAATTTGGGATTTTGAACGTGGTAGCGACGTCGATTTAAATAAAGTAAAGCCTAATTTCGATACTAAAAACGCTGAATCTTATGATTTTGACAAGGGTGGAGCTGATGTATTTGTAGATTTCTATAATGCGGCAAA
Source organism: Pseudoalteromonas sp. P1-16-1b (assembly GCF_001401785.1). Taxonomy (GTDB): domain Bacteria; phylum Pseudomonadota; class Gammaproteobacteria; order Enterobacterales; family Alteromonadaceae; genus Pseudoalteromonas; species Pseudoalteromonas undina. The sequence goes on from NZ_LKGQ01000022.1 coordinate 49,619, forward strand.
ACGAGCTGGAGTGTCTTTTACTTCAACTTCTAGTGAGGGTGCTCAGACTGGAGGGAGAGTCACTTGTGCAACCAAAAATCTTGATAAATATATTTGTACATACACTAGATAAAATTTACTATACAAATTACAGAACGATCTAGCCCTTAGGTCGTTTTTTTAACAGAATTGTTCTTTAACTTAATAGAGTAAAAGAGTTAAGCCTAAACTTCAGACATTACGGCTACTTAGCATCTACTCATAACTGCATATCAATGACCTCTAACCAATACATCAAAAATTAAAAGTAGGTATGTGCTTCTTTATTATTTGAAAAGTATTTAACTGTGGCGTCACATAATCTAAATACCTCTGAAATCAAAAAGCAGGAATAATTTTAATAGATTAGTTAGTGCGATAAATGTGCGATATTTTTTTGTATTAAATTAGGTAGTACGAAAGGAAAGCAGTTTTTATTGAATAAATAGAATTATGAAAGGATTTAAATGGTCGGTATGGAGAGATTCGAACTCTCGACCCCTGCCACCCCATGACAGTGCGCTACCAAGCTGCGCCACATACCGACTTCGATAGCAATAGTACGTGTATTTATAAAAAAATCAATAAGCTTTTGTTTGTTTGGATGTTTATTGCGCAAGCGCTTAGTTTTAAGCACTTGCGCGGAGTGTTTTACACGGCCTTAGTCTTTATTTAACCACTGGTTGATCGTGTTATACATTTCATCTCGTAGTATTGGTTGGGCAGTTTTGTTAGGGTGTAAGTTATCGTTTTGCATTAGCTCGTTTTTTCCTGCGACTTTAAGCACAAAAAACGGCATTAAATGCGAGTTAGTGGCTTCACTAACACTGGTAAAGCTATCGGTGAACATTTTACTGTATCGTGGGCCATAGTTAGGTGGAATATATATTTCCATAAGTGCGGTTTGTGCATCTGCAGCTTGGCTTTTTTCAATTAAAGCGGTTAAGTTAGTTTGCATTTTAGTGATTGGAAAACCGCGCAGGCCGTCATTAGCACCGAGCTCAATAAGTACGTGAGTGGGTTGATATTGCTCAAGTAGCGCGTCTAATCGGCGCAATGCACCGCCGGTGGTTTCGCCGCTAATACTTGCATTAACTAAGTTGATATTGCGTTGCTCGGCATCGTATTTATCTTGTAACAATTGCACCCAGCCTTGTTCTTGTTTTAAGCCATAGGCTGCGCTTAAACTGTCACCAAGTATTAAAATCGTGTTGTTAGCTGCCGCGTGTAGTGGGTTAATAACTAAAAATAAAATGAATACACAACGTAGGATTGAATGAGTCATATGTCAGCGCTTTCTCAATTAAATATAATTCAAGTAAATGGTTTGTCTAAAGTGGTTTCCACCTTTGAAGGTGAGTTGTCCATCCTCAGCGACATCAGCTTTAATGTCAAGCATGGCGAGTCTGTTGCCGTAGTGGGCACGTCTGGCTCTGGTAAATCTACATTATTGAGCTTGCTAGCAGGGCTTGATACCGCCAGCCGTGGCGAGGTAATGTTAGATGGCGCGCCTTTGCACAAGTTAGATGAAGAAGCGCGTGCAGCACTGAGAGCCGCTAAAGTCGGTTTTGTATTTCAGTCTTTTATGTTGGTGCAAAGTTTAACCGCACTTGAGAATGTGATGCTGCCTGCTGAGCTTGCTGGCGAACACGACGCTAAAGAGCAGGCGCTCGCGTTACTTGAAAAAGTTGGCTTGAGCCATCGCATTGATCATTACCCGTCGCAGTTATCTGGTGGTGAGCAACAACGAGTTGCGATTGCTCGTGCATTTGTGGGTTCGCCTAAAATACTGTTTGCCGACGAGCCATCAGCTAACCTAGACAGCAAAAATGGCCATATGATTGAGTCATTATTATTTGATTTAAATAAGCAAAATGGCACAACGCTTATTTTAGTTACCCACGATGAAGCTCTGGCGCAAAAGTGTGAACGTATTATTCAGATTGAAGCCGGTGAGCTGGTTCACAATTCAACTGAGGAAATGGCAAATGTGGGCTAAATTAGCACTTAAACTATTTTCTCGAGAGTTTCGCCGTGGTGAACTAACCGTGATAAGTGCTGCCATCGCTTTAGCGGTGCTAACGGTGCTTACTTTATCTATGGTGACTGAGCGAATCGCACAAAGTATTGCACAAAAAAGCAGTGCCTTTATTGCCGCTGATAGGGTATTGGCCAGCAACCATGCCATAGATACCGCTTATATTACTCAAGCTAAACAGCAAAACCTTGAAACAGCGCAAATGGTGTATTTTGACACTATGCTGTTTGCAAACGATGAAATGCAATTTAGCTCAGTAAAAGCTGCGTCAAACAGTTACCCGCTTAAAGGCCTGTTAAAGGTTAAGTCGGGCTTAAACGCCGAAACAGAAGTTGCCCCGGGTGCACCAACCCCCGGTAACGTGTGGTTAAGTGAATCGGTTTTTTATAGTTTAAATATAAACGTAGGCGACCAAGTTGAGCTAGGTGCCGCGTTATTCAATGTGGAAAAGGTGATTGTTGAAGAACCCGATGCGCCGTTTAATGTGTTCTCTAGCAGCCGCAGGGTACTTATTAATATTGACGACGTACCAAAAACTGAAGTAATACAGCCCGGTAGCCGTGTATTTTACCGCCAGTTGTATGCAGGTGATGAAAGCGACATAAATAGTTTTTACGATTGGCTAAAACCGCAACTTAAAGAAAACCAAAATTGGTATGGTGTTAAAGACCGTCAATCGCCTATTTCAAATAGCTTAAATAGAGCTGAAAGCTTTTTGTTATTAGCCGGTTTGCTAGGGATTATTTTAGCCGCGGTTGCTATTGCTGTATCGGCTAAGCGCTATTGTGAGCGTCAATACGACCCAGTCGCAATGATGAAAACCTTAGGTGGCAGCCGCGATATGATCCGTAAAATTTACCTTATGCACTTATTAATGGTATGTACTATGGCGGTGGTTGTTGGCCTAGCTATTGGCTATGGCTTGCAAGAGGTGGCTACCGGTTATTTAGCTAAAAGTATGGGCACTGAACTGCCCATGGCTGGTTTTAAACCTTGGCTGGTGGCGATTAGCACAGGGGTTATTTGTGCGGTTATGTTCTCTATTAAGCCACTGTTAGATTTATTTGATATTCCACCGCTTAGAGTACTTCGCCGTAACTTAGGTGATCGCCTTGCGGTAAGTAAAATTCATTTAGGGCTAAGTGCACTCACCGTGTTTTTATTAATGTGGTTATTTAGTAATAACATAAAAATTACGCTTATTTTGTTTGTCTCAACGCTTGCGCTTATTTTGGTGTTATTTTTAATCTCTAAGTTAATATTTGGCGGTGGCCGCAAGCTTGGCTTAAAGCCGGGTAACAGCTGGTCTTTGGCTATTGCGTCTATTCAAAAGCGCGCCAATGTTAATGCAGTACAGTTAATTAGCTTTTCGTTAGCGATTAAATTACTGTTATTTTTAATTGTGCTTAAAAACGATATTATTTCTGATTGGCAGTCACAATTACCAAGTGATGCACCTAATGCTTTTTTAGTGAATATTACGCAAAATGAACTGGACCCAGTTAATGAATATTTAGCACAAAAAGGCATTCAGGTGTCGGAGTTTTACCCGACTATTCGTGGTCGCGTAAATGCCGTCAACGGTGAAGCGGTTGCGCGTGAAGTGTCACTGCAAGATAACGAGAAAAAAGACGAAGAAGCCCGCTCAGGCATTGGCCGCGAGCTCAATTTAACCTGGCTTGACGAAGTCCCTTCGCAAAATGACATTATCGATGGCAAGTGGTTTGGCGATGACGCCGTTGCCGAGGCCTCACTGGAAGAGTCAATGATGCAGCGCCTCGATGTTAAATTAGGCGATACTCTTACATTTTTAATCGGTGCGCAGTCGTTCGATGCTAAAATAACCAGTGTGCGAAAAGTAAATTGGGCCACACTCAAGCCTAACTTTTTTATTATTTTAAGCCCAGATGTACTTAGCGACTTTCCGGCAACCTATATTTCATCGGTACGCATTGAACCTGAGCAAAAGCGCGACTTTAGCCAGTTATTACGTACATACCCCACTATTACAGCAATTGATGTAGATAATTTTGTTAAGCAAATACAGTCGACTATTGAGCAAGTGTCGTTAGCCATTGGTTTTGTATTGGCTATTGTGGTGTTATGTGGTGCGTTGGTACTAATATCGCAGGTGCAAGCAAGCTTAGGTGAGCGCATGCAAGAAATTGTGATATTACGTACGCTAGGTGCTAAAAGCCGATTAATAAAAAATGCCACTTTATATGAGTTTTTATTACTGGGCGGTTTAGCCGGATTAGTCGCTGCATTTTTCAGTGATATTGCACTGTTAATAGTCCAGCAGCAAATGTTTGATTTGGCGGGTAAGCTGCATCCAAATATTTGGATTATTGGCCCCGTTGCTGGTGGCGTGTTTGTAGCAGGGTTAGGCTATTTTATGATTGCTCGTACGCTCAAACAAAACACCCAAGGCTTAGTGCGCGCATTGGCGTAAACTTTTTGGCCAAATAGCGTTTAAATGCCTACTTTTTAAGTAGGCATTTTTGTTTTGGCTTGGTACTGGTAATTTATACAGTGCTCTGGCATTATTAGCATTATTAATAAGTAACAATAATGAGAGTGCTGTTTGGCCATTATTTTAGGGATCGATCCGGGCTCGCGTTTAACGGGTTACGGTGTGGTTGCGCACCAAGGTGCTAAGTTTACATACTTAGGCAGTGGCTGTATTAAATTAGCCGATCATGACTTTCCCACCCGACTAAAAATGATATACCAAGGTATTACTCAGCTTATAGAGCAGTTTTCGCCTGAAACCTTTGCCATAGAAAAAGTATTTATGGCACATAACCCCGATTCTGCTTTAAAGCTTGGGCAAGCCCGTGGTGCTGCCATTGTGGGGGCCTCTATGGCCGACTTACCGGTGTTTGAATACTCTGCACGGCAAATAAAGCAAGCCGTGGTGGGTAACGGTGGAGCAGATAAATCGCAAGTGCAACATATGGTTAAAAATATACTTAAACTGCCAGGTACGCCGCAAGCCGATGCAGCAGATGCACTCGCGATTGCAATTTGCCATGCTCACTCTGAACAAAATTTAATAAAACTAGCGGGTAGCGCAAGCAAAACCGTTAGAGGACGTCTAAGGAAATAACAATGATAGGTCGCTTAAACGGCGTGTTAGTTGAAAAACAGCCCCCAGAAATATTATTAGAAGTGAGTGGCGTTGGCTACGAAGTACAAATGCCAATGACCTGTTTTTACGATTTACCCAAAGTGGGCGACAACGCCATTGTGTACACTCACTTTGTAGTACGCGAAGACGCACAGTTATTGTTTGGCTTTAATAATAAAACCGAACGAGCCTTATTTCGAGAGCTGTTAAAAGCCAATGGCGTAGGACCTAAATTGGGTTTAGCTATTTTGTCGGGTATGTCGGCGCAGCAGTTTGTAAGTTGCGTAAATAATGAAGACGCTACCGCTTTGGTTAAATTGCCAGGGGTAGGTAAAAAAACCGCCGAGCGATTAGTGCTCGAAATGAAAGACCGATTAAAGAATTGGGGCAACGACTTATTTACCCCATTTAGCGACAGCGCCGTAATAGAGCCTGCGAGCGATGCAACTATAGCTAATAATGCGGCCGATGATGCGGTTTCGGCGTTAGTGGCGCTCGGTTATAAATTGCCACAAGCGCAAAAAGCAGTAAAATCAGTAAGCAAACCCGATATGTCGACTGAGGTTCTAATTAAAGAATCTTTGAAATCAATGCTGTGAGTAAATTATGATCGAAGCTGATCGCTTAATAGATGCTGCTGAAAAAACCAATGAAGACACCATAGATCGTGCTATTAGGCCTAAGTTACTGGCCGATTATCGTGGTCAGCCGCATGTTAAGCAACAAATGGAAATATTTATTGAAGCTGCGCGTAGCCGCAGTGAAGCGTTGGATCATTTATTAATATTTGGCCCGCCAGGCTTAGGTAAAACAACGCTTGCTAATATTGTAGCCAACGAATTAAATGTAAACATTAAAACCACCTCTGGCCCTGTGCTTGAAAAAGCTGGCGATTTAGCTGCATTGCTTACTAATCTTGAAGAAGGTGATGTACTGTTTATTGATGAAATTCACCGCTTAAGCCCACAAGTAGAAGAAATACTTTACCCCGCAATGGAAGATTATCAGCTCGATATAATGATAGGTGAGGGGCCTGCAGCACGCTCTATTAAGCTTGATTTACCTGCATTTACTTTAATTGGCGCAACCACGCGTGCGGGCTCATTAACCTCACCACTGCGTGACCGCTTTGGTATTGTACAGCGTTTAGAGTTTTATTCTGTTGAGGATTTGTCGCATATAGTGGGGCGCTCAGCGCATTACCTTGATTTAGAAATGTGTGACGATGGCGCGGCAGAAATTGCCAAGCGCTCTCGTGGCACACCACGTATAGCAAACCGTTTATTGCGCCGTGTGCGCGATTACACCCAAGTTAAATCAGATGGTACAGTTAATGCCGAGGTAGCTCAGCAAGCTCTTGATATGATTGATGTTGATAAAAGCGGCTTTGATTACATGGACCGCAAATATTTACTCGCCATTATTGAAAAATTTATGGGTGGCCCGGTTGGCCTTGATAACCTAGCCGCTGCCATAGGCGAAGAAAAAGAAACCATAGAAGATGTGATTGAACCGTTTTTAATTCAACAAGGTTTTATTCAGCGCACGCCTCGCGGACGAATAGTGTCGGATAATGCGTATCATCATTTTGGTTTACTTCCCAAGCAAAACTAATTAGCAGCTTGAGATAGATTTATTATCCAGAGTTTAGGGTAAATACTAAAGCCATTGCCTTTTTAACGACAGTGGCTTTTTTTATGCGCAAACATTACGTATTTTACTTTGCCAATAATTCACTGAGCGTTAAGACATATCAGGCTATTGTTCGACTGCTTATTTAGCCCGAGTTGAGATGGTTTGATAAATTGTAGGCAAAAAAAAGCCCGCAAAAAATGCGGGCAAACAACAAGTTTAAGGAAGTAATCTAGGGAACTACGTTTTACTTATTGAGGTCATACCCCAAGAAGTAAAAAAGTAATACGAAATAAATCATATTACGAGGAACTGGATTCAATGAAATAGCTTTCATTTAATGCGCTAGCTCGGTATGGGAGAATAATACCGAAGCGACACAATTTGTTCAAACTAGAAAATTTATATTTTCAGATTAAAAAAACTAATAGCGGCGGTTTTTTGTTTTTGCTTATTGTTGCATGTTAATTAATCATTAATTCTATAAGTTAATGAAATGCTTTGTTTATGTATATTAACATATTAACGTTCGGTATTAGTTTTACTATTACGTTAAGATAAGCATGTGCTGGTTATGAGTGCTTATGCATTAATTTTGAATAAACAGCGCATTTTTGTCACTCTTTAGTGAAACTAAGCGCGCTTACATAAAGCTTTGTTGTTATTTATTTATACAGTAGAACAAGAGTTAAGTAGTAAATATTGAGTAAAGCTGTTTTTTTAACGTTTTTTGTTGTCTATTCACAGCAATATCGTTGTCAGCAGTAAATACACTAGATACACTAGCAAAACTTTAATGGTGGCTAATGTATTGCTAAGTTACCTTACTCAAATAAGTCAATTTGATGTTTTTAATTATTTAGGAGTTTAACGTGGGATCAGGGCTTAATTTTTTAGATCTAATTCTAGAAGCCAGTTTGCTTGTGCAATTAGTAATGCTAGCGTTGGTTGCTATGTCGGTTATGTCATGGGCTATTATTTTTCAACGTAAAAAAGCCATCTCTGACGCCTTAGCAAATGCCAAAAAATTTGAGCAACGTTTTTGGTCTGGTGTTGACCTAAGTAAACTATATAACGAAATTTCTTCTCGCGGTGGCCAGTCTGCTGGTATTGAGGCGTTATTTACCTCAGGCTTTAAAGAGTTTGCACGTCATAAAAAAAATACCTTTCAAAGTGCGGGCATTGTAATGGAAGGCACACACCGTTCAATGCGGGTTGCGCTTTCTCGCGAAATTGAAAAACTAGAATCAAGCTTATCGTTTTTAGCAACAGTGGGTTCAATTAGCCCATACATCGGCTTATTTGGTACGGTGTGGGGTATTATGAATGCCTTTATTGCTCTAGGTGAAGTAAAGCAAGCAACCTTACAAATGGTTGCACCCGGTATCGCAGAGGCACTAATTGCTACAGCAATGGGTTTATTTGCGGCAATTCCAGCTGTTATTGCTTACAACCGATTTGCTAATAAAGTTGAAAAGTTAGAATCTCACTACATTAACTTTATGGAAGAATTTGCCAATATCTTACACCGTCAAGCAGCTACCCAAATAGAGGCTCAAGCGAATGTACCAGCGTAAAAAGCGTCGCCCAGTCGCAGAAATTAATGTAGTACCATACATTGATGTAATGTTGGTGCTGCTTATTATCTTTATGGCCACTGCGCCGTTAATTACTCATGGTGTAAAAGTAGACCTACCAAAAATGGAAGAGTCGGACTTAGTCGATACCAAGGACACGCCACCTATTATTGCCTCTATTGATGCCGATGGTAAGTATTACGTAAGTGTAGGTACCGATCCTGAAGAGCCAATGGAAGCATTAGATGTAGCCGCAGTAATTAAACTACAACTAATGAAAAACCCGGATGTGCCTGTGATGATAAAAGGCTCGGGTAAAGTGTCGTATCAGGAAGTGTTACTGTTAATGGACTTTTTAAAAAATGCAGGTGTACCGTCGGTAGGGTTAATGACCGAATCCTTTGAGGGGACCAAGTAACTGTATGAGTAGTTCATTAATTAAATCAGTATTGCTGCATTTAGCGTTAGGTGGGTTTTTGTATGCGTCAGCAAACATTCATCCTCCTAAACCTAAAGTAATGGAAGTAACGCTTAATGCGGCTATTCCTGAACCAGAGAAAGCGGTTTCGGCGGTTACGGTTGATCAAAAGCAAGTTGAGCAAAAAATAGCTGAGCTTAAAAAGAAAGAAGATGATAAAAAGCGTGCTGAAGATAAACGTATTCGCGATTTAGAACGCAGAGCAGCCGATGCACGTAAACAGCGTGAAGCTGAAGCAAGGCGCATTAAAAAGCTTGAACAGCAGCGCAGAGCGAAAGAAAAAGAAACCGCACAAGCGCAAGCACAAGCTAAAAAAGCCCGAGAAATAGAACAGCGCGAGCGAGCAAAAGCTAAGCAAGCCGAAAAGCAAAAGCAAGAAGCTGAAAACGCGGCAAAAGCAGCTGCCGATAAACGCAAAGCGGAAGAAGCGGCACTTAAAAAAGCTGAACAAGAGCGTAAAAAACGCGCTGAAGAAGCTGAGCGTAAACGCCAACAAGCACTTCAAGAGCAAATGCTGCAAGAGCAGCTTGCCAAAGAGCAGGCGGCACGTAATAAAATACGTCAACAGCAAGTAGTGAGTGAAGTTGATAAATTCCGCGCATTAATTATGGCGCGTATTCAACAAAACTTATTAATTGATGAAAAAATGAAAAACCAGCAATGCCGCATTAATATCCGTCTTGGGTTTAATGGGCTGGTAACACAAGTTAAATCGTTAGGCGGTGATAAGTTAGTGTGTGAGGCTGCATTAAGAGCTGTTCGCATGGCCGACACATTACCGGTATCTAAAGATAAAGACGTATTCGAGCAACTAAAGAATATTAATATAACCATCGCGCCAGAGTTTTAAGGGATGACATGTTTAACAAAATTAAAATAGCCTGTTTAGTTTTAATATTAGGGTTTCAGGGTGTTGCACATGCGGCACTTGAAATTGTTATTACTGAAGGTATTGACGGCGCAAGACCGATTGCGATTGTGCCATTTAAATACCAAGGTATTGGTCCTATTCCACAGCAGCTAAGTGATGTAATTGCTGCCGATTTAATGCGCAGCGGTAAGTTTAAGCCTGTGAGTGTGTCGCAAATGCCACAACAACCTCACAAAGATGCTGATATTGATTACGGTGCCTGGGTTAATAAAGGTGTCGAGGCTGTATTGGTTGGTGAAGTAGAGCAGCAAACCAATGGACGCTATTTAGTGCGTTATGAGTTGGTTGATGTTATTCGCGGCCAAATCACTGGCGGTGAAACACAAATGATGAGCAACGGTAAGCTGGTTCAAAGCCAAGACCATATTTTAGAAGCGCGTCAAAGCGTGATTGGTGAAACCGGTTTTCGTCGTTACTCGCATCGTATTAGTGATGTGATTTATGAAAAACTAACTGGTGAAAAAGGCGCGTTTTTAACAAAAATAGCCTATGTTATTGTACGTGATACTGATGAAAAGCCGTATCAGTTAGTGGTTGCCGACTACGATGGCTTCAATGAACAAGTACTATTACGCTCAAAAGAGCCGTTAATGTCGCCAGTATGGTCGCCCGATGGGACTAAATTAGCGTATGTAACGTTCGAAAATCGCCAGAGCCAAATTTTTATTCAAGACATTTATACCGGTAAACGTGAATTGATCACCAGCTATAAAGGAATTAACGGTGCGCCGCAGTTCTCGCCAGACGGTAAAAAGCTACTGTTAGTGCTGTCAAAAGATAAAACTGGTGCAACTGAGGTTTACTTATTAGACTTACTAACACGTAAAGAGACACGATTAACACGCCATCGTAGTATAGATACCGAACCTTCGTGGTACCCAAATGGTCAAGATATAGTATTTACGTCGGAAAGGGGTGGTAATGCTCAGATTTATAAGTTAAATTTAAAAACTGGCAGATCTCAAAGATTAACCTTTGATGGTGACATGAACCTAGCGGGTTCTATTTCGCCAGACGGAAAAGAATTAGTGATGGTAAACCGTACTAACGGACAGTATCATCTTGCTAAGAAAGAGTTGGCTACAGGTGCGTTCCAAGTTTTAACTCGAACTCGCCTTGATGAATCGCCGAGCATAGCGCCAAATGGCTCGATGATTATATACAGCACGCTCCATAATAATAAACAGGTACTTGCGCTAGTATCGATGGACGGCCGTTTTAAAGCACGCTTACCTGTGCTTGATGGACAAGTGAAGGCACCGGCTTGGTCGCCATATTTACAGTAATAATTGCTGGTTTACTCAAAATAGGAATCTACTCAATGCAACTTAACAAAATACTTAAAGGCCTGCTAATTGCTGTGCCAGTAATGACGCTAGCAGCTTGTAGCTCATCTTCAGATATCGATGAAAATGCAGCTAACCAGTCTAACCAAGCAACTGTTGAGCAAACAACAACTGATACAGTTGAAGTAGCAACAATGACGCCAGAGCAAAAAGCAGAAGAGCAACTTCGTCAAAAGTACGAAGCGCTTCGTCAAGAGCAAATCATTTACTTTGGCTTTGACACTGCAACGATTCAAGGTCAATACGGCGAGCTACTTCGTGCACACGCTGAGTTTTTAGTTAAAAACCCTTCTGTTAAAGTATTAATCGAAGGCCACGCAGATGAGCGCGGTACACCAGAGTACAACATTGCACTTGGTGAGCACCGTGGACAAGCAGTTGAAAAATACCTACAAAGCTTAGGTGTTTCTGCAAGCCAAATGTCAGTAGTTAGCTACGGTGAAGAGAAACCAATGGTTAAATCTCGCACTGAAGAAGCTTTCGCTAAAAACCGCCGTGCGGTACTAGTTTACTAAGATAAGAGATATTATGAAGCCGAAAATTATTTTGGCAGCCATGATATTGAGCGGGAGCACCCAGTTAATGGCTGCTCCCGCTCCTGTTTCAGAAGCTGCAAGTTCACAGTCGAGCATTGAAAAGCGTTTAGCAACCCTTGAAAGTATGATGCAACAACGTAATTTCTTACAAGTAGAGTTACAGCAACAGCTTAACTTACTGCAAGATGAAGTGAGTCAAATTCGCGGTGTTACCGAAGAGCAAAGCTATAAACTTGAAAAGGTATTGCAGCGCCAGCGCGAGCTTTATCAAGAAATAGAAAACCGTGTTAGCCAAGCATATGCTAAACCGGCTACTCCAGCGCCTACAACAGACTACACGCAACCAGGTAGCGATCAGAGCTACAGCAGTGATTTATCTGAAAACGAAGCGTACGAGCGTGCTGTTGCGCTTATAATGAAAGATAAGCGCTATGACCAAGCTATTCCAGAATTTCAAGCGTTCTTAACAACGTATCCAAATTCAGTGTACACCTCAAACGCACATTATTGGCTTGGGCAATTATTAACGATTAAAAATGACGGTGTAAAAGCAGCCGAGCATTTCAAAGTAGTTGTTAACGAATTTCCAAACTCAAATAAGCGCCCAGATGCAATGTTAAAGCTTGGTACACTTTTACAAGAGCAAGGGTTAAAGGCTGAAGCGCAAAAAATACTGAATGAGCTAATCAATCAGTACCCAAGTACAACTGCTGCTAAACTAGCCACAGATCGCTTATCAAAATAAATGTTGATGCTTGATTAGACTGCTTTTTGTCATAAGCGGTCTAAATTTGCTCAACTAGACATAAAAACTTAAAAAAAGAGACAATTTCGGTTGCACTCATTTTATAAATAAGTATTATAAGCGCCCGCAGCAAACGAATGGTAACCCCACTCGAAATGCGACAAAAAGAGCGGGTCATTAGCTCAGTTGGTAGAGCAGTGGACTTTTAATCCATTGGTCGATGGTTCAAGTCCATCATGACCCACCATTCTTTAT
>NZ_LKGQ01000023.1:0-61796 GCF_001401785.1 Pseudoalteromonas sp. P1-16-1b
AAACTCAAGTTTTATTTAACTCTCTGAGTAGCTCGTGCCTCGCTATGCGTTGGCGTTCCCCGTCTCAGTGGGGTCGCATTATAGGGAGAACAGATTTTTACGCAAGTACTTTTTTAAAGAAAAACTAAAAAAACACACTGTTCGGTTAGTAACTGAGCGAAAGCAGGTGAAACTGGTAGTTTTATAATCAATATAGGCTTTGCTGGCACTAAAATAAGCGCTACTGTTACACTAATACTCTTAATATGTTTAATTTAAAGGTGCATGTATGGCAATACGTTCTTATAAAGGAATCACTCCTGCGTTTAATGAATCTGTTTATGTAGACGAGTCGTCTGTATTAGTCGGTGATATCACTATAGGTGATGATAGCAGTGTATGGCCGTTAGTTGCTGCCCGCGGTGATGTTAACCATATTCGTATTGGTCAGCGTACTAATATACAAGATGGCAGCGTTTTACACTTATCAAGAGCAACAAAGAATAATCCAGACGGCTACCCACTTATTATTGGTGATGATGTAACCGTTGGTCATAAGGTAATGCTACATGGCTGCGTATTAGGTAATCGTATACTCGTGGGTATGGGCGCTATTATTATGGATAATGTGATTGTAGAAGATGAGGTTATTATTGGTGGCGGTGCTTTAGTACCCCCTAATAAGCGTTTAGAATCTGGTTTTTTATATGTAGGTAGCCCAGCAAAACAAGCTCGCCCATTAACAGAGCAAGAGCTGAGCTTTTTAAAAATGTCTGCTGATAATTACGTGCAGCTTAAAGATGAATACTTAGCTGAAGATGCTAGTTAATTTAACTAACTAAACTCACTTCTATTTGACCTGCCGAGTTATAGCATTCATCTTCGATAAGCTGCTCGGCACGTTCTTCATAATCAAAACGGTATTGCTCAAAATAACGCGTTGCATGACTCTCATCGGCTAAATTTAAACTACTGACAGCAATCACACACTCAACTAGCATGCCATTTACTTGTGCAAAAAAAACTAATTGATGAGTTGGCTCTCTAAATTCGAGTCGATCTATAAACTGTATTGCTTGATTCATTTAAGCACTCCCTGCTTTAGTGCAGTAATAACAGGAACAATCTCAGGCATTTTATTTCGCCATACATAATAAGCTTGTGCGGCTTGGCCTACTAGCATACCACTGCCATCTAATAGCTTAGCTGCTTTATTGTGTTCGCTGACCCAATTCATGAATAGCGTATTTTGCGTGGCGTAAAACATATCATAAGCCATTTCACATGTGCTTAAGTGCTTTTCGCTTAACGCAGGTAATTCGTTATTCATGCTGCTCGAAGTTGAGTTAATAACTAAATGATAATCAGTAAAAGGAAGGTCGTCAAAACCATACCCCGAAACATTGCCATTTCCAGTGAAGAGTTTTGCCAATGTTTGGGCTTTGTGTACGGTGCGATTAACAATAACTATCTCTGCAGGATGTTGCTCTAGTAAAGGTAAGATAACTCCTCGAGCAGCGCCACCCGCACCAATGATCAACAAGCGTTTACCTGTTATCGTTATTTTATTGGTCAGTAAGTCGTTAACAAAACCAGTGCCATCAGTGTTATCACCGAGTAAACTGCCATCATCGCGCTTTTTAAGGGTGTTCACTGCGCCTGCCAGTTTAGCAACTGGGGTGAGTTCATCGGCTAAAGCAAAAGCCTGCTCTTTAAAAGGAACAGTGACATTGGCGCCTTTTCCCCCTTGCTCAAAAAAAGCAGCGACTGTTTTTTCAAATCCATCGATAGGTGCTAATATTGCGCGATAGTCGATTTGCTCTCCCAATGATTTTGCAAACTGCTGATGAATAATGGGAGATTTTGAATGTTTGATTGGATTTCCAAAAACCGCATATTTGTCCATTTTAAACAACCTCTTCGCAGTTTTAGTACTGCCTATTAACGATGATAAACTTATGATTAAAAGACTCTTTTCAAGATCAAAGCCGTCTACAACTACGCAAGCACCTACGCCAGATAAAACCCCGTATGAAATCATTGGTGGAGAAGCCCCCACGCGTGCAATTGCTAATAGATTCTACGATATAATGGCCAGTGATGAATACGCTAAACCGTTATATGATATGCATCCTCAACCATTAGACAGAATTCGCCAAGTATTTTTTGAGTTTTTATCCGGTTGGCTTGGTGGGCCTGACCTATTTGTAGAAAAACACGGCCACCCGATGCTGCGTAAACGCCATATGCCGTTCCCTATTGATCAAGACTTACGTGATCAGTGGATGTATTGCATGAATAAGACCTTAGATATAGAAATAGATAACCCTGTGTTACGCGAAGGCTTACGTCAATCACTGGCTCAGCTTGCCAGCCATATGATTAACCAGCATTAACCTACCTCGTTCTTTAATTGGGGATTATTTGCGCTAAGTCAAAATCCGCTTTTCTAAAATATAGATAATACCCTATCAAATAATTAGAAAAGCGTGGCGCGTGTGAAATCAATCCAACATAAAATTTATGCTTTATTAGCTCTAACTGGCGTTATTGTATTAATAGCTAGTATTTTTAGTAGTGCTAGCCAACAGCGCACGCTCGCCCAAGATACGGTGGCAGAAAACATTAAACTGCTTGCCGATAATTATTTTGACTCAATAAACACCATGATGCTAACCGGTACTATGGCTAATCGAGAATTATTGAGCCAAAAGCTACGCAAACACCCTAATATAGAAGATGCTCATATTATTCGCTCCGATATAGTTAATAAACTGTATGGGGCCGGAAATAAAAACCAAACAGCAAGTAATAACAACGAACGCGAAGCACTAAAGGGTAAAGAAAGCTTATTTATAGAGCAAAACACCGATAGCCGCAGTATGACCTACCTACGCCCTATGTATGCTAGCTCTGATTATAAAGGTACTAACTGTTTAGGCTGCCACCAAGCGCAAGAAGGCGATGTACTAGGCGTGGTAAAAATTAGTTACTCCTTAGCTGATATTGATAATGAGGTAACTTACAACACCTTAGTAACCACCAGCCTACTTTCTACTATTTTTATTATTGCCTTTGTGCTGCTAGGTATAGTGTTTAGAAAAATATTTATAGTGCGCCTTAAAAAGCTCGGCCATGCAATGCACTTAGCCACTACCAATAAAGATTTAACCTTACGCATTGAAGATAACGCCGAAGATGAACTCGGCTGGCTTGCCACCAGCTTTAACCAAATGATTGCTACGTTTAAAGATAATATTGCTCAGGTATCTCACTCTTCAAAAGTACTTATTCATTCAGCAGAGAAAATTTATACCTCGGCCGATACCACTGAGCGCGCTATTTTAGAACAAAAGAAAAGTACCGATTCGGTGGCCGCAGCAATTAATGAACTAGAAAGCTCATCCAATGAAGTAAGAAACACCACTCATTTTGCTCAAGAAAAATCTGAGAACAGTAATGAACTAGCACAACAAAGCATGCAGGTTGCTGAGCAAACCGAACTCAGTATCAATCAGTTAGCAGAAGATGTACGCCAAGCGGCAGATCAAGTGAGACAACTACAAGAGCAAACGCTTGAAGTGGGAAAAGTACTTGAGGTGATCAGCAGTATCGCCGAGCAAACAAATTTATTAGCGCTTAATGCTGCCATTGAAGCTGCCCGTGCAGGTGAAGCTGGCCGAGGCTTTGCCGTTGTTGCTGATGAAGTACGTACTTTAGCAACTCGAACTCATGCATCTACTGATGAAATACGTCGCACAATTGATAAGCTGCAGTCAGAAGCCGCGCAAACCGTTAAAACCATGGGGGAGTCCTGTGCAGAGGCAGACGAAAGAGCGCAACAAGTACAGCAAGTTGCACAAGCTTTAAAAGATATTTCAGGGCAAATGAATGAAATAAATGAGCTCAATATACAAATAGCCGATGCAACAGAGCAACAAAACCAAGCTGCTGAAGAAATAAATATAAGTGTTGTTGGTATTAGCGATAACGCCGAGCAATCATTAGTGGATGCCGATGAAAATCAAAAAGTCAGTGAAGAGTTACTCAATTTAGCTCGTTCGTTAGATGAGCAGGTACGCAGTTTTAAACTTAAACAATAATTTTAAAAGCCAGTCAATAAGTAGCTTATTGACTGGCATATCATTCTTAGCCCAGTGCTAACCAATCTCGAGGCTTTAAGAAATCTTTATATAGTAATGCCTCTGCGCTGTCTTCGGCTGGGGTATAGTTATACTCCCAACGGGCTAAAGGTGGCATCGACATTAAAATAGATTCCGTACGGCCACCGCTTTGTAAACCAAACAATGTGCCACGGTCCCAGACTAAATTAAACTCAACATAACGACCACGGCGGTATAATTGGAAGTCGCGCTGCTGCTCGGTGTACTCATCGTTTTTACGACGTTCAATAATAGGAACGTAAGCATCTAAAAAGCCATTACCCACCGATTGCATAAATGCAAAGCTTTGCTCAAAACCTAACTCATTTAAATCGTCAAAAAATAAGCCGCCTACGCCGCGGGTTTCATCACGATGTTTTAAATAAAAGTATTCGTCACACCATTTTTTATATTTTGGATAAACATCATCGCCAAATGGCTGACACACATCGTGCGCAACTTGGTGCCAATGCACTACATCTTCAAGTACAGGGTAAAACGGGGTTAAATCAAAACCACCACCAAACCACCAAATCGGTTCTTCACCTTCTTTTTCGGCAATAAAAAAGCGTACATTGGCATGGCTTGTTGGTATATGTGGGTTTTTAGGATGAATCACTAACGATACACCACACGCATGAAAACTACGTCCTGCAAGTTCAGGTCTATGTGCAGTCGCAGAGCCCGGCATAGAGGCACCAAATACATGAGAGTAATTAACTCCGCCTTGCTCAATCACATTACCATTGGTGATAACGCGAGTACGACCACCGCCGCCCTCTTCTCGCTGCCAGCTGTCTTCAACAAATTGTGCTTTCCCATCTGCTGCTTCTAAGCCTTGGCAAATGGTATCTTGCAAAGCCATAAAGTAGGCTTTTACTTGTTTTAATAATTCGCTTTGCATAGTTAACCTCTGAATATATTGCCTGTTGTGGCATCTTTAATGGTGCTTGGTTGTGTATTACCACCTAATGGTTCATCAACATAAAAACTAACCTGCTCTGCAAAATGCTGCTGCGCCTCAACAATACTTGTTACCGTTGCTTGACCAGTTAAATTTGCACTTGTTGATACCAATGGTTTACCAAACTCTTGGCATAAACGTTTAACTGTAGGATGGTTAGTTACTCTCACTGCAATAGTATCAAATTGCCCTGTTAACCACTTCGGCGTGGTTTTAGCTGCAGGCATAACCCAAGTAATAGCACCAGGCCAACTTGAAAAAATATCAGCGCGCTTGTCCATGGGCAGCTTAGCGTCATCCACGTACTTTAATAATTGCCCGTAATTGTCAGCAATTAAAATAAGCCCTTTTTCAACTGGGCGTTGTTTAATATCAAGTAAACGTTCCACCGCCTGTTGATTGTCAGGATCGCAACCTAAGCCATAAACAGCTTCGGTTGGGTATAAAATAACATCGCCGTTTTCTAAGCTTGTTATTGCAGCAGATAAAGAAGAAAGGTCAGACAAAATTGTCTCCAGAGATATTTACGTTATTCAGTGGCAGCAAACTTATGCATACAGCTTTTTTGTGGACATTGTAACACAACGCCACTCGCGGCTTTTTTCTCAGTAACAACTGGCCAGTCACATACTGGGCACGCTTGAGCTACAGGTTTATGATTAAGCGTATATTTACAGCTTGGGTAACAGTCGCAGGAATAGAATACTTTACCAAACTTATTACTGCGTGAAACTAAATGCCCCTTTTTACATTTAGGGCAACCAACCACAGGCTCTTCACTTGGGGTGTCGTCATCGTCACTGGCAATATAGTGGCATTCAGGATAACCCGTACAACCAATAAACATACCGTAGCGACCATTTTTCACCACCAGCGGCTTGCTACACTCTGGACACTCGCTGTCCTCAAGTACTTTTATTTCATTGCTATCATGATGGGCAAGCGGGCGAATAAAATCGCACTTTGGGTAACTAGCGCAGCCTAAAAAAGGCCCCGACTTACTATTACGAATGACGAGTTCTGAACCACATTGCGGGCATATCTCATATTCTTTTTCTAGGGCGTGTTTATTGGCCGAGAAAAGTGAATGATCGATTTTACTCATGTAAATCCTAGTGGTTGGTGAATTTTCGCCTAATATACCCAAAACCCTTAAAGATACAAGCTATGGCGGTCGGTTTGTTAACGCTGAAAATAATAAAACACCCAATAATGGTTAATGTAACACTTCGCTAGGCTCATCAAAAATAAGATCTTCCATTTGCTCATACGCCTGCTGAGAATCAGGGGCATTAAATAACACCATCAAAATTAACCATTTTAAATCTTCTAAAGTAATGGCTGAATTATCAAGCGCCGCCAAACGATCCATCACCATTTCACGAGTGGTGCTATTAATAACGCCGGTTTGTTCAACAAACATTAAAAAGCCACGGCATTCAGTATCAAGAACGCGACACTCACTATCGGTAAAGATTCGCACTGCATGCTGCTCAGTGGCTAATAAATAAGGCGACTCATTACTATATTGTAATGCGGCAAGTTGATCTAACCAGTCAATAGCTTTGTTTATTTCCGGCTTGTTAAACCCAGCGCGCAGTAGCTCATCAGTAAGCTTACTTTGCTCAACAAAAACATCGCTTTCGCTGTGAACATAGTTTTCAAATAAATACATAAGAATATCAAACATATTATCCTCCAGCGCTTAATTTAATATAGCCGTCTAATACTCGCTCAATTTGATCGTCTAACTCTAAATCAAGCAATCGCGCTTGTACTTTATCAATTGGCCACTGCACTCGACGCATAATATCGTCCACACTGGTCACCTCAAACCCAATACTATTAAGTACCTCGCAATCTGAGGTTACAGCATCAGTTAACTCTTTATAGTTTAGACCAGAAGGGTATGAAAAGTTCATCTCATCAAGGATATCTGCGACGTTCTCAACCAGCTTAGCACCTTGCTTAATTAAAAAGTGGCTAGCTTGTGCAAGCGGATTTTTAATTGAACCGGGTACCGCAAAAACTTCTTTATTTTGTTCAAGCGCGTAACGTACCGTAATTAATGAGCCGCTTTTAATTTCGGCTTCAACAATTAAAACACCTAAAGAGAGCCCTGAAATAATACGATTGCGCCGTGGAAAGTTGTGCGCATTGGCAGCCGTACCAGGCAAAAACTCACTAACCAATAAGCCTGTTGCTAATACTTGCTCTGTGAGTAACTTATGGCGTTTGGGATAGTAAATATCAACGCCTGTCCCTAGCACTGCAATGGTTTTACCATTTCCTGCCAATGCCCCTTTATGGGCAGCGCCGTCAATGCCACGCGCCATACCAGAGGTTACTGTTATGCCAGCAAGCGTTAGCTGATGCGCAAACTCAGCAGCAATTTCAAGCCCCGTAGTCGTTGCGTTTCGGCTACCAACAATGGCTATTTGCGGCGAAGCCAGCAAGCTGATATCTCCTTTACAAAAAAGTAATAATGGCGCACTAGCTATTTGTTTGAGGTATTCTGGGTAGGTGGTATCAAAAATACTAATAACAATAATATTTTGTTGGCTGATCAACTGCTCATAATGTGCAACTTGCTGCCAGTTCGTGTTAAGCAAATTGCTAGCTTGGTGAGCCGTTAAACCCAACGTAACCAACTCACTTTGCGATAAAGAAAACAGCGATGCTAAGCTGTATTGTTTAGACAGGGCTAAGAGCGTTTTAATCCCTAACCCCTTGCATAAGTAAAAGGCAAGCCAATGATTTAACTTGCCACACGATTGCTCCATGTTCCCTCCTAGAACACCGACTCGCTACTTAATGAATAACTGCTAAATCTCCAATGCGAATTGGGTACTGATTTTTAGTGATAAGTGCATAACTAACTTTGTCATACACTTTAAAAATAATCATTTCACCAACTTTTTCTGCTGGCATTTTCCACGTAATGCTATCTTCGTCGCTCTCTGAGCCAAACAACTCGCTAGTAGCGGATACTAGTTTTTCTAAACGACTTGAGTCTTCTGTATAACGCGGACCTCGAGCGCCATCAATTACTTTAGGTGATTGACGTTCAATATCAATTACATGACCTACTTCAACTTGTTGTTCAGAGCCTAAGTTTAGCACCACCACATCCATCGTGCTAAATTCTCTCACTTCACGGGGAGAGGCAATTACATGACCCTGCAGCGGCTGGGTAGGACGATGCATATTAAAGTACACCGGCAGCATCTGTCCTTCCATCGCGGGTAATAAAAAATCACCTTGCTTGATTTCGCGCTTAACTGATTCAACTCTGACTGAGGCAGGTTCACCATTAGCCGCATCACCAGCTCTAAAAGCGCGAGCCATACCCACATAAGATGCTCTACTCGCTAGCTTTTCACCTGTTTTAGGATCGGTGTAAGGCGCCCCTTTATGGTAAATAGCATAAGCCTGGTTGCGCTTTAAGTTACCTTTAACATATAAAATATGATCGATTGTTTGGGTTTTGGTATTTTCGTTTGCACCCAAAATGTAGGGTTTTTCTTTTATCGTATCGCTGTTTATCGCTTGTTCAAACGACAAATACGGTTTAATCAACTCAAGCGGTAACGTGGTGATAGCGTCTTTCCCTTTAGGGGTAATACGCCCCATAGGTGATAGCTTTCTATACGCTTTATTAATCACTAAACGCGGATTACCGTCTGCATCGTAAATTAATGCTAACGCATCGCCCGGGTAAATAAGATGAGGGTTGTCTATTTGCGGGTTCATTTGCCATAACTCAGGCCAAAGCCACGGCTCGTTTAAATATATCGCTGAGATATCCCAAAGCGTGTCACCTTTTTTTACAACGTATTGTTTAGGAGCGTCTTTTTTTATAGTTAGTACATCTGCTAGAACAGGAAAAGCAGCACCTAATGCAAGTATTATTGCAATGAATGGAGATTTCATTGAGCTTCCTCATAGTGTTTTTTCATTATTATTAATCAAAACCTGTTAAAGGGGAACGTGAATGGCTAAAATAAGAACATACGATACCCTAAATTTAAGCATAAGTGTAAAAGGTAACTATGGCTAGGTTAGAAGTTTTAAGATTTCCAGATGAACGTTTACGTACAATCGCAAAAGAAGTAACTGTTGTTGACGACCAAGTACGTGAAATCGTCAAAGATATGCTAGAAACTATGTACGATGAAAATGGTATTGGACTTGCTGCTACGCAAGTTGATATTCATCAACGTATTGTGGTGATTGATGTATCAGAAGAACGCGATGAACCGCTAGTACTTATCAATCCACAAATTATCAAAAAAGATGGCTCTACCGTGAGCGAAGAAGGCTGTTTATCAGTTCCTCACTCGTACGCAAAAGTTGATCGCGCAGAAACCGTCACCGTGGCTGCACTCAACGAAGAAGGTAAAGAGTTTATTCTTGATGCCGACGAATTATTAGCGATTTGTATTCAGCATGAGCTTGATCACCTTCAAGGTAAATTATTTATTGATTATTTATCTCCATTAAAGCGCCAACGCATCCGTAAAAAGCTTGAAAAAGAAGCGAAGTTTGCAGCGCAATAATAAGCACCTTAGTAAATAATTAGGAAACTCAGTGACACAACCATTACGCATTATATTTGCCGGTACGCCGGACTTTGCTGCACGCCATCTGCAAGCACTCATCAATAGTGAACACCAAATTGTGGGCGTTTACAGTCAACCAGATCGTCCAGCGGGTCGCGGAAAAAAGCTAAAAGCCAGTGAAGTAAAAGCGCTTGCACTAGAACATGACCTCCCTGTTTTTCAGCCGCAATCTCTCAAAACAGATGAAGCACTTGAGGAATTAAACAGCCTCAATGCCGATATTATGATTGTGGTTGCCTACGGTTTAATTTTACCTAAAGCCATTTTAGATGCCCCGCGTTTAGGGTGTTTAAATGTGCATGGTTCTATTTTACCTCGCTGGCGTGGTGCCGCACCTATTCAACGTGCTATTTGGGCAGGCGATCAGCAAACTGGTGTAACGATAATGCAAATGGATGAAGGGCTAGATACCGGCGATATGCTGCATATTAGCCGCTGCCCTATTGATAATACTGAAACCAGTGCCAGCTTATACACTAAGCTTGCTGAACTCGGGCCTGATGCATTAATCGATACCATAAATCGTTTAGCCAACGGGGAAATAACGCCTGAACCACAAAACGATACCGATGCCAATTACGCTAAAAAACTCTCAAAAGACGAAGCCAACATTGATTGGTCTATGGATGCCGAGCAAATCGAGCGAAACATTCGTGCCTTTAACCCATGGCCAGTATGCTTTACCCAAATGAGTGGTAATACGGTAAAAATATACCAAGCAAATGTGGTTGAACAATCAGGCGCAGCTGGCACTGTCTTAGCAAGTGATAAAAACGGTATCGTTGTGGCTTGTGGTAAACACGCTTTATCTATTGGCGAATTACAGCCACAAGGCAAAAAGCCAATGGCAATTAATGATTTTTTAAACGGTCGTAGCGATTGGGTCACACCCGGCACTGTATTAGGCGAAAATAATGAGTAATGTAAGCAATGTCAGAGCGCTAGCCGCTGAAACTTTATATAACGTGGTTGATAAAGGCGCATCGCTTAATCAAGAACTTCCTTTCGCTAGCCAAGGCCTATCACCTAAAGATAAAGCCTTACTGCAGCAAATTTGCTACGGAGTATTACGTTACTTACCTAGCCTAGAAAATTATTGCCAGCATCTAGTCGAGCAACCGCTTAAAGGCAAACGTCGTATTTTCCAGTTTTTATTGTATGTGGGCATTTACCAACTACAACACATGCGTGTACCGCCGCATGCAGCAATTAGCGAAACGGTTAATGCGTTACAACAATTGCGCGCTCTTGGCTTAAAAGGGCTTATTAACGCCATTTTACGAAGCTTTCAACGTCAGCAAGTTGAGCTTGAAGAAAAAGCCAAACAAATTCCGGTATGTTTATACAACCATCCAAACTGGTTTATAAAGCAAGTAAAAGAAGCCTATCCAGATCACTGGGAAGACATTCTAGAAGCAAACCAACAGCAAGCGCCAATGTGGCTGCGAGTGAATCAATCGCAGTTTAGCACCCAAGAATATAGCGAAATGCTAACCGCTAACGATATTGAACACACTCTAAACCCTGATTTTATTGATGGCATTAAACTAAGCAAACCACGCGATGTGTTTTCACTTCCTGAGTTTGATACCGGTGTTTGTTCAGTACAAGATGCGGCAGCGCAGCTTGCAGCTCGCTACCTAGACCCACAAAATGGTGATGCAATACTTGATGCCTGTGCAGCGCCTGGTGGTAAAACCTGCCATATTTTAGAGCTTGCCGATGCAGATGTGCTCGCGCTTGATAGCGATGCCACACGATTAGAACGTGTTAAACAAAACTTAGAACGAATTGGTTTGGGCGCCGACTTACAATGTGGTGATGCATCGCAACCTCACACTTGGTGGGATGAAGAGCAGTTTGATCGTATTTTGTTAGATGTACCCTGCTCTGCAACGGGCGTAATTCGTCGTCATCCAGATATAAAATGGCTACGTCGCGCATCCGACATTAACGACTTATCGACCCTACAAGGCGATATACTCGATAGCATTTGGCCATTGTTAAAACCAGGCGGCACATTAGTGTATGCAACTTGCTCGGTACTTCCTCAAGAAAACCAACAACAAGTTGCTAAGTTTTTAGCTAATAACGACGATGTGGAGCATATTCCTCTGCACAGCGAAGACACAAAAACCACACCAGGCTTACAGCTGTTACCAGGTGAAAGTGACGGTTTTTACTACGCTAAATTAGTTAAAAAAGCCTAGTATTGCCACGTAACACATTTAACTACCTCGCTTTTGAGGTAGTTATTATTTTGATGTAATTAGTATTAATAATACGGGTACATAATGAAAATAATCATACTCGGTGCTGGGCAAGTTGGCGGCACACTCGCAGAAAACTTAGTGGGTGAACAAAACGAAATAACCGTAGTTGATATCGACGGTAACCGCTTGCGTGAACTGCAAGATAAATACGATTTACAAGGTGTTGCAGGCCACGGCGCCCACCCTGACGTGTTGAGTCGCGCAGGAGCTGAAGATGCCGATATGATTATCGCCGTAACCAGCTCAGATGAAGTAAACATGGTGGCATGCCAAGTTGCTTACAGTATTTTTAATACGCCAACCAAAATTGCCCGCATTCGCTCTGAGCAATATTTAAAATACCGCGAAAAGCTCTTTCATAATGATGATTTACCTGTCGATCATTACATAGCCCCAGAAGCACTCGTAACTAAATATATTCGCCGTTTGATAGATTACCCTGGTGCATTACAGGTACTACAATTTGCCGACGGCATGCTCTCTTTAGTAGCTGTAAAAGCCTACTATGGCGGTTTATTAGTAGGCTACGCCTTATCTACACTTAAGCAACATATTCCTAATGTAGAAACCCGGGTAGCCGCTATTTATCGTCAAGGCAAGGCAATAAAACCGCAGGGTACTACCGTAATAGAAGCCGACGATGAAGTATTTTTTATTGCCGCCACCAAACATATTCGTGCGGTAATGAACGAGCTACAAAAACTGGAACGCTCGTACAAAAAAATTATGATAGCCGGTGGCGGTAATATTGGTGCAGGCCTTGCTCGCTCACTAGAAAGAAACCACAGCGTTAAATTATTAGAACGCAGTAAAGAGCGCGCAGAGCAACTCTCTGAAATGCTAGACAACACCGTGGTATTTTGTGGTGATGCGTCCGATCAAGAGCTGCTCTCTGAAGAACACATTGAACAAGTTGATGTTTTTATTGCCGTTACTAACGATGATGAAGTGAATATTATGTCGGCCATGCTCGCAAAACGCATGGGGGCACAAAAGACCATGGTGCTTATTCAACGAGGTGCTTACGTTGATTTAGTACAGGGCGGCGAAATAGATATTGCTATTTCACCACAACAAGCGACTATTTCTGCGTTACTTACGCACGTTCGCCGAGGCGACATTGTAAACGTGTATTCTCTACGTAAAGGGGCTGCAGAAGCCATAGAGGCAGTTGCCCATGGTGATGAAAACACATCTAAAGTAGTGGGTCGCGCGATTGCAGATATTAAATTGCCAGCAGGTACCACAATAGGTGCAATTGTGCGTAATGACGATGTGCTCATTGCCCACGACGACACGATAATTCTATCAGGCGATCATGTAATTATGTTCTTAATTGATAAAAAGCACATTAACGTGGTTGAAAAGTTATTCCAAGTTAGCGCAATCTTTTTATAAGTAATCCCTCCTTTTTATTCACAACGTGCTTGTAAGTAAAAAGGAGAACACTTAAACCTAAATGAAAATCATTATCAAAAGCATTTACTAATAAAGAAAAATCCATTAGTCTCTTCTTGCTCGATTATCAAGCAGCGACATCTACTGATGTGAAAAGTTAATTTCACGTTTTTAAATAAAAATGGATTTCAAATGATACACCTACTCTCAAAGAAAAGTTCTCCCGTAACTCATTACACTCTGGTTGGTCTTTTATTTTCAGCAGTTTCCACTCAAACGCTCGCCCACACTAGCAAAGATATCGAAAGGTTAACCGTTATTGGAGAGCAAGCGAACGGCTATAAAGTTAATTCCATGAGCTCTGCAACAGGTCTTGAGCTATCACATTTGCAAACACCGCAATCAACGATAGCGATAACAAGCGATTTTATGGCAGACCAACAACTAAACACCGCAATTGAAGCTATAACCAGTGTAACAGGCATAAATGCGCGAGAAGCAGATAATGGCAAGTTTTCTATTTCAGCCCGAGGTATTAGTGTCACCAGCATACTTTATGATGGCATAGCGACCACCTATGACACCCGCTTTAATTATGGAGATAACCTAACCGATACCGCAATTTATGATCGTATCGAAATAGTTAGAGGAGCAACGGGGCTAATGCTGGGCGCAGGTAACCCTTCGGCAGCAATTAATTTGATACGTAAACGTCCAACTGCAAACACTCAAATAAATCTTACTGCTTCATTAGGCTCATGGGACAACTACCGTGCGATGGTGGATGTGTCGGGAAGCATAAATAATAGTGAAAGTATAAGAGGACGGGCTGTTGTTGCTTATCAAGATAGACACTCATATCAAGATCGCTTCTCGCAAACCAGTCAAACATTGTATGGCATTATTGAGGCAGATCTTTCTAACAGTACTTTATTGACTCTTGCTGTTGATAATCAATCGACAACCCCTAAAGGAACAATGTCAGGTGGTTTGCCTATTTTTTATAGTGATGGCTCCCGCACTGCTTATGACAGAGGTGCTTCAACGGCTCAAGATTGGGCCTCTTCTCGAACCGATGCACTTAATGCGTTTATTCGTCTAGAGCATTACTTTAACGCTAACTGGCAGCTAACCGCTAATTATGTCTATGGTGATAACGATCTAGATTATGATGTGTTTTGGGTAAAAGGAGAGCCCGATCCTATAAACAACACTGGAATGAAACCCGGTTCTATAAACTATATTGATGCAAACAGAACGCAGGATACCTATGAGGTCGAACTCAATGGTCGGTTTAATTGGCTGGGCCAAAGTCACCAACTGCTATTTGGTTATAATACCCAAGAGCAACAGTTTTCGACCCCTTATTATGCTAGTCAACAAAGTGACTATATTATCGGCGATTTCACTGACCCTAGTTATAGCATTGCAAAACCAAACTGGCAGTCAGAAGCGGCTTACGGCTCTTATGGCACAACTAAACAAGATGCACTTTATGTTGCTGCACAACTAAATATAACCGATGCCTTGTCTTTAATTGTTGGAAGCCGGTTAAATCAATGGCAAACCAATCAAGATAATTTTGGTCGCATGCATGATTATAAAATAAGTGATGAACTAACTAATTATTTTGGAGCAACTTATGAACTGACAAAGAGTTGGGCTTTGTATGCTAATTACACTGATATTTTTACACCACAAAGTCGAGTTGATAAAAATGGACATTATTTAAGCCCTATTGAAGGTAAGAATTATGAACTTGGCATAAAAGCTTCTGTACTTGATGAACGTTTAGACATATCCCTTTCTGGATTTAAAATTTATCAAGATAATGTAGGCGAGTACACGGGAGATACCATTGCAGAAACACTTCAGGCCATCTACAAGCCCATTGACGGCACATTAACTCAGGGCTACGAGCTAGAAATCAACGGAAAATTAACCGACAACTGGAACGCTTATTTTGGCTATACCCATAGTAAAGGCGAAAAACCGGATAATACGGTATTAAATACCACCAACCCAAAAGATCAATTTAAACTTTTTACTAGCTATCAACTCTCAGGTGCATTAGACAATCTAAAAGTGGGTGGTGGCTATCGCTGGCAAAGCAATAGCTATGATGAAGTTAAAAACCCTGTTTATGGCGCTGTTGAGGTAAACCAGCCTAGTTATGGTATTGCAAGCCTAATGGCGAATTATCAAATGAATGAGCAATTATCTGTTAGCCTAAATATCGATAACTTATTTGATAAGCATTATTACAGTCAAATTGGGTTCTATAACCAATATCGTTATGGCAAGCCAAGAAGCTTCTCTCTCCAACTTAAATATAGTCTCTAACAAGCACAAAAAAGCCGCTGACTATTAAGCGGCTTTAGTGGAGTATGATGGGGTAATACTTATTGTACTCTTGCAAACTCTTCTTTAGAAAGTTCACCATTTCCGTCAGTATCTAAGTCATCAAAAATATTCATTAGTTGTTTATTAGACGCTGCTTCCTGCTGACTAATTACACCGTCGCCATTGCTATCAAAAGAGGCAAAGTCTACTGCTGCGTATGCCGCTGATGATGACGCTAATACTAAAATCGCAAGTGTTGTGTTTAATGCTTTCATAATAAGTCTCCTTAAAGAGGGAAATCCTTTTCTGAGATCCCTGTGCAATGAAAAAAGTTAAAAATTAAAAGTTTGCAAACTCAGCTTTAGAAAGCTCACCATTACCGTCAGTATCAAGCTCAGTAAATGCGGCCGTTAAATCAGCATTTACAGCAGCTTCGCTTTGACTAATAACCCCATTACCGTCGGCATCAATTGTGTCAAAGTCGCTAGCGGCAAAGGCTGCTGATGAAGAAGCTAGCGCGATAAGTGCGAATGTTTTGTGTAATGTTTTCATAATTTAATCCTTCAAAATGTAATGCTTTGTGCTATTGGAAATATCAGGCTATAACCGTCCTTGTCATTCTTTTTCATAGGCTCCCTTGCCTACTTAGGTTGTCTTTGGCAACTCAGAATATGCCTAGTCTTAGCTTATGCTTTAGAAAATTCTGCTTTTGATAGCTCACCGTTTTGGTCTGTATCAAGCTCTGAGAACATGCTCATTAGCTTTGCATCAACTGATGCCTCACTTTGGCTAATAGCACCGTTACCGTCGGTATCAAGTGTATCAAAATCGCTGGCAGCAAAAGCTGCTGATGAAGAAGCCAATGCGATAAGTGCGAATGTTTTGTGTAATGTTTTCATAATGAGTATTCCTTAAAATCGTTTAAATAATGTGGGAGATTTAGCTCCCAAAGTTTAATAGCTTAGGATTATGCTTTAGAGAACTCTTCTTTTGATAGCTCACCGTTTTGGTCTGTATCAAGCTCTGAAAACATGCTCATTAGTTTTGCATCAACTGATGCTTCGCTTTGACTGATCGCGCCGTTGCCGTCAACGTCTAGCGTATCAAAGTCGCTTGCTGCAAAAGCAGCTGATGAAGAAGCCAATGCGATAAGTGCTAAAGTTTTATTAATGCTTTTCATAATCAATCTTCCTTCAAAGTTTATGTTTTATGCGATTAAGTGTTTTACTTTAAATCACGTTTCGTTCAATACAGCCTGACTATTACAACTTCGATGCCAACAATAAAAAGTAATTTATTTTCAATAAGTTAAACCCAAAATAGCTTTGGGTGGCGTTATTTTACTCATTATTTTGTTGCTTTTTAGCAACACGGAATAAAGCGATAAAATTAAAACCTTAAAAAACAATGGGTTGGTTTTTATAAAAACACCACACGATCAGTGAAAAACCACTAACAAAGCAAGTTAATTAAACAAAAAGGAAGGTGAGTTGAGATTTATTTTTTTATAAATAAAAAATTAAAATTAAAAAACAAATTTAAGCTGCTGTTTTTAAACAGTTTAAAAAATAAATTTAAGGTGACGTAGAAAATTTACAGCCGCACAAGGCTATTTGTTGCAAAATGACGAAATCACGTGAGTATACTGAACTTATAATAGAAGCTTGTTCAACTTGATATGCCCTAAACTATTTCAACTTCAAGCGCACTAGGGTCAATAAAATGATCCCCCATTAGCGCTTTCATTTGCTCTTCACTGGCAAATAATCGAATTCCACAACAGATACCGCTAGCATGTTTTTTTACACTGCATATTTGCCCCTCATGCTTAGTATCACCATCAAATACAACCGTACAGCGCATGTCTTTTAACTCATCGAGTTCTTGGGTTGTTTTAATATCAAACATAACTCCGGTGAGCGAAATGTCTTTTATAACCCCTTCAAAGGGAGGCTGCTCATCGGTTAATGTTAACTTAGCAGGAAACAACGTGGGTATGCGTGCTTGTGAGCGCAGCCCAAACAACTGCACTTGTGAAGGGTATTGAATAAACAACAATTTAGCAGGGTGAGAGGCTACAGACATAAGTTGCTGACGAAACGCAATCACGTGCCCGCCACTGCCCTCTATAAGCGCTCTTACTACTACCATAACACCATCACGCAGGTAATCACTTGCCATAGGAAGTCGCTTAGCGCTGGGATAGTTTAAAATAATAAATTTGTTTTCTAATAAACCAATAAACTCCGTTTTTACACGTCGGCTACTGGTTGGTGTCAGTATTTCTACATCGACTATGCCACCTGTGACGATTTGGTTTAACTTTTCCAAATTGGTTTTTTGCATAGTTCCTTCCTAATATTTAAAACATTATCCACGCCAAAATGTTGGGGTAAATAATACTAACAGTGTAAATATCTCTAACCGGCCGAATACCATAGCGACTGTTAGTATCCATTTAGCAGCATCACTAATCGCACCATAATGAGAGGCTACGTCACCCAAACCTGGGCCCAAGTTATTAAGGCAGGCTGCTGTCGCAGAGAATGCGGTAATGTTGTCTAACCCTGTGCCCATTAACGCTAACATTATAATAATAAAGACTAGTGCATAAGCTGAGAAAAAGCCCCATACTGCTTCAACTACTTTGTCAGGTAAGGCCTTACGACCGAGCTTTATTGAATATATAGCTCGAGGATGTACTAGGCGGTTAAGCTCTCGTATCCCTTGCAAGTACAACAAAAACACGCGAACAACTTTCATACCGCCACCGGTAGAACCCGCACAGCCGCCAATAAAGCTCGAAAAAATAAGTAAAATAGGTAAAAACAACGGCCAAGCTGAAAAATTATCTGTGGCAAACCCAGCAGTACTACTAATAGACACCGCTTGAAACAACGCCTGATCGAGGGTTTCATCACCATTTGCATAAACATCATGAGACGAAAGCACAGTAAAGCAAATTACCACCAGCGCTAGCTGAATACATAAGAATACTTTAAATTCAGGGTCACGAATGTACACGCTAATATTACGGCTCGCTACAGCGGCATAATGTAGTGAAAAGTTAATAGCGGCTATAATTAAAAAGAACACACAAATAAAGTTAATTACAGGGCTATCAAAGTGCCCCATTGACGCGTCATAAGTAGAAAAACCACCAATAGCAACTGTAGAAAAGGCATGGCATATAGCGTCAAACCAGTTCATCCCTGCGCTCCAATACGCCAAAGTACACGCAAGAGTAATAGATACGTAAATATACCAAAGGTGCTTAGCTGTATCGGCAATACGCGGGGTCATTTTGGAGTCTTTTACTGGGCCAGGAATTTCAGCTCGGTACAACTGCATACCACCGACGCCAAGCATTGGCAGTATGGCTACTGCTAATACAATGATCCCCATCCCACCAAACCACTGTAATTGCTGGCGATAAAATAATACCGATTTAGGCAAGTATTCTATGCCAGTTAATACGGTCGCCCCTGTGGTAGTTAAGCCTGAGAAAGCTTCAAACACTGCATCGGCCAAAGAGAGGTTGGGTTCTTGTAAAAATATCAGCGGCAATGACGCAAACGCCCCTAGTACCAACCAAAACAAAACCACAATTAAGAAGCCTTCGCGTGCTTTTAAATCACCATGCTCATGCCTATTTGGATAGTAAGCCATTAAGCCAATAATAACGCTAAATATAAAGGCTAAAACAAACGGTACCCCTCCGCCATCTTTATAAATTAAAGACACGAGTGCTGGTGGCACCATTGTAATACTAAATAGCGCGACCAGTTGGCCAAGAATTTTTATGATGGTACGAAATTGCATTGAGCGTATCGCTTTTTTATTAGTAAATTAAAATAACTACTGTATGACTCGAAAATTTAATCTGTAGTGATTAAATAGGATGGATGTAAGACTATTACTCTTTGATTGTTAACTCAACTGCGCCGTGACTTAAATCAAAAATATCTTTGCATGCTTGCTGTGCTTGGCGGCTATCAATAGTAATACTCCACTCAATATTTGCCGTAAACTGCTTTTCAATATTAAGTACCTGAAAGTTGGTTTTTAAGTGCTGTTCTATTGCGCCTTGCATACTGTATTCACTAAAGCCAACCAGCTCAATGCTGGGTACTTTTACCACTGTGTGTAATTTTGCTAAGGCATTATTAAGTGAGCCACCATAAGCACGAACTAACCCACCGGTACCAAGTTTTATACCACCAAAATATCGTGTTACCACAGCAGTTACTTCACCTAGGCCAGAGCCCACCAGCACGTTGAGCATAGGTTTACCGGCGGTGCCATTTGGCTCTCCATCGTCAGAAAAACCATAAACATGGCTTCCACCAGGATTACCCGCAACATGCGCCCAACAATTATGGCGTGCATCACTGTATTTTTCTTCAATGTTTTTAATAAAGGCTTTCGCAGAGTTTAAATCAGGCGTGTGGCCTATATGCACAATAAAGGTGCTTTTTTTAATTTCTTCTTGATGAAAAACATCGTCGGCTGGGTATTTATATTCTGACATAGCGCTTACTTGGCTGTTAAATTAAAAATGGGGCCAACAGGCCCCTTTCGTGAATAATATAAACTGTTAAATATTAGTCGAGTAATAAATCACGCGTCATATTTTCTAGGCTGTCTTCGTGAACAATAATATTATCTTCAATACGAATGCCGCCAAATGGTTTAAACGCTTCTACTTTTTCCCAGTTAATAAACTGCTTGTTGTCTGTTTGTGCTAAATCACCCAACAAAGAGTCGATAAAGTACAAACCTGGCTCAATAGTAAACACTTGGTTTTTCTCAATTAAGCGAGTGCAGCGTAAAAATGGATGACCCTCTGGTGGTGCCTGATGTGCACCGGTTTCATCACGCATAAAGCCACCTACATCATGTACCTGTGCACCTAAATGATGCCCTAAGCCATGAGGAAAGAAGGTTGAGGTAATTTGACGCTCAACAATTTCAGCTGCAGGTAACTTAACAATATCAAAGTCACTTAGTAACTGTGCAATGCGGTTATGGCAGTCAATATGTAGCTCGCCATACAGGACACCTGGTTTTAAGCTTTTGCCTAACTCAATCTGATGCGCCGTCATTGCTTTAACTAGGTCAGCAAACTCACCTTGCTTTTTAAAGTCGTAGGTACGGGTAATATCTGCAGCGTAACCATTAAAGTTAGCGCCCGCATCAATTAAAAATGAGTTATGTGTTTGCGGTGCTTTTGGCTCAAAATGGGTGTAGTGCAAAATAGCGCAGTTTTCGTTAAGGGCCACAATGTTGCCATATGGCATTTCATTTTCGCTCTGACGCGTTGCCATTAAGTAGGCCTGCTGAATATCAAACTCGCTACCACCATTAAAAAACGCATCACGCGCCGCTTTGTGACCATCGACCGCAATACGGTTCGCATTACGTAAACATTCAAGTTCATATTGCGTTTTATAAGCGCGGTGATAATGAATATAGTTAAGTACTGGCTCAGGATTCATAATGCTAAAACCAAGTGCTTGGGCCACTTCTAGGTATTCACCAATGTAGGCAAATTTAGCTTTATCGTAAGGAAGTAGCTTTTCAACCTGATCAGGCTTTAGTAGCAATTCAATATCGAAGTACTCTGCCCAAAAATCTCTTGGTTCATCAGGTACCTTGTGCCAAAAATCAATTGGACGATAAAAAATAAGCTTTGGCTTATCGCTACCATTTACCACAATCCAGCAATGTGGATTATCAATAACCGGTAACCACGCTTTAAAATGGGGGTTAACTTTAAACGGGTAATACATATCATCTAAAAATTGGCGCTTAGCTTGGCCTGAATGAATGACTAATCCTTCTAACCCTTCTTGCTCACAAATAGTACGTGTACGCTGCTGCAATGTTGCAATATGTTCGGCGTATAATACGGCTAATTTTTCCATAATAAACCCATCTGTTAAATTTAACTTGCTCTGAGTCTATCACTTATAAACAAAGCGCTCAAAAAAGAGGGATAGTTACCGTGTAAATATCCCTCTGCTGTTGTAGATTTATTTTTACTACCCGCCCATGGTCATCTCTAATAGTGGCGCGAGTAAATTCCCCTCTCGGCCAAGGCGAGTATGGTAAACCTGCCGATACGCAAATACGTTTTTTACGTAGTCTCGAGTTTCTCTATATGGAATAAGCTCAACCCATAGCTCTGCGGGCATCGCTTCCTCTGGTAGCCAACGCTTAATTCGGTGATACCCGGCGTTATAGGATGCTGTTGCCAATACCTCATTACCGTGATTTTTCTTTTTCAAATACTGTAAATAACGGGTGCCAAGTCGAATATTGGTTTTTGGCTGATACAACCGACGGTTAGATACATCGCCTTTGTTAATATATTTTGCGGTGCTTGGTAATAACTGCATTAACCCGCGTGCATTTGCATGAGAACGGGCATCGGGTGCAAATGAGCTTTCTCGACGCGCAATAGCGATACTCCAAGTTAAATCTATTTTGCTACGATTACTGTAGCGCTCAAACATGTCTTGAAACGCAAATGGAAAACGCAAATCAACATAATCCCATGCTTTTATTTTTGCTAGGGTAAATATTGTACTATCAAACCAATCAAGTTCTGCCGCAAGCACTGACGCTGCTAGCTTTTCATCATCTTCAGAAGTGTTGGTTAAATAATTCCATTCACGTCGGGCCGCTGTAAATCGCTCAAGTTCATATAGTGCCTTAGCACGCTTAAAGCCTGGTGCATTACTGACTTTTGTCACTAAGGCTTGATTTACATTGACTGGTAGCTCATTTAAATCAACCGGTAACCCTAAGCGAGCAGCGGCTAAAAAACCGTAATAATCACGGTTAGCGGCTACCTTGCTCCAAATTGCCTTAGCTTTTTCATGCTCTGCGCGTTTGTCATAACTATAAGCAAGCCAATACTGTTGCCCTAAGCTAAGGTTTTCTTTTCCGGTAAAAAATGCCGCAATGCCTTCCCAATCTTGCGTTTTAAGCATATTGGCTAGTTGCCATTGCATTAATTTGCGATCTTGGCGCGCTTTAGGGACTTTATTTAAATAAAAGCTCGCCTGGCTATGGCCGCTCGACGCTAACGACAGCGCAAAGGTATAATATACCTCCGCCTTTTCATCATCAGCAAAATCAAACATGCCTTCAATTTTTTGCCACGCCTTTAATGCCAGCTCTTTATCACGCCAAATTAAACGCTTAATACCATAAAGCGCTATTTCCCCTTCTTTGGCTGTTTTA
Source organism: Pseudoalteromonas sp. P1-16-1b (assembly GCF_001401785.1). Lineage (GTDB taxonomy): Bacteria > Pseudomonadota > Gammaproteobacteria > Enterobacterales > Alteromonadaceae > Pseudoalteromonas > Pseudoalteromonas undina. Next base: position 22,994 of record NZ_LKGQ01000023.1, read on the forward strand.
CGTTTATAGCGGTAAAGGCCTGCTGCAGCACTAGGATCGCGCCTTACCTTGGAATATAAATCAGCTAAATAACGCTCCTTGGCTGGCAATAAGGTTTTTAAATAAGGCAATAAACGATAAGAGCCCCCTTGTGCCGCTAAAGTAACACGCTGCCACACAACATCAGGGGTTAAATAACCATTTTGTCGCCAGCGCTGAAAAAGCCCGTCACATTCACTAGGTTGTGACTCGCCTACCGTCCAAATGTCGGTTACCTGCGAGAGTATTGCTTTTTTAGGCGCTCCTAAGTCAAGCTGATAACTAAGATGGGTACAACTAAGCTCAGTGTCAGAGGTTTCACGGTAGTTTTTAATAAATGCTGCTTTTTTATTTCTGCGCTTTAAATAATTTAACCATGCTTTGCGCACTGGCCACTCTAATGGCGTGTGTTCATAAATAGTGAGGAAGTTTTCTATTTCTGTTTGGTGTTTTAAACTGGGGTAGCGCTGCCAATAGGCTTTTTCTACATAGGGCTTAAGTGGGTGAGACAATGAGTCTACCGCTTCTTTAAAGCTATTGTAATCGCCATAGCGGGCTTGTTTTTCTGCATCTAAAAATGCATCAAGTTCGGTATTTGCGTTGGCAGAGGGAAAAGATAAAAATAGAGTCGCTGCCGCTACGCTTAATAAATATTTTTTCATAATGTCCTTTAGGGCATAGTTACCTTCAAGGCTGACAAGAGTGTGGCTATGGGTAAATAAAAAACAGCGCAGGCACTGTAACTCTATTTTATTTACTTTGATAAAACCCAAGCTATAAACACCAAGACAGCGCAATAAAATGAATAAAAAAAACTTTCAAACCCACCTTAGCACCAAACCAGCTATATTTTAACCAGACGTTTGTAACCAAGATAAATTTTTCGTTGCATTTTTAAATTAAAGCAAGCACACTGGTCTGAATATGAACTCATCGTACCAGTCTTAGTTCATCAACTAGGGAGAATAATAATGTTATATAAAAGCGATTCCTTTGAAGTTAGCTTCGTGAAGGAAAACATCGCCGAGTTTAAGTTTTGTGCTACAGGTTCTGTAAACACATTATCTCAACAAACTCTTTCAGATTGCGCGGCAGCATTAAAAGAATTAGCCGCTAACACTGATATTAAAGGCATGATTTTTACCAGTGATAAAGACCACTTTATTATTGGTGCCGATATCTTCGAATTTTTACCTACTTTTACTAAGCCTGAAGCAGAATTAGTAACGTGGATCAAAGATGCAACTGACGTTTTTGATGCAATTGAAGACTTACCATTCCCAACACTCAGTGTTATAAACGGCTTGGCGCTTGGCGGCGGCTGTGAGTGGGCACTTGCTACCGATTATCGTGTTGCAAGTGACTCAGCAAAAATGGGCTTACCAGAAGTTAAATTAGGCATAATGCCTGGTTTTGGCGGTACAGTGCGCCTTCCGCGCATTATTGGTGCCGATAACGCGATGATGTGGATCACCACAGGTAACGAAAATCGCGCTGCTGACGCCCTTAAAGTAGGTGCATTTGACGCGGTAGTTAGTGCCAACAAACTACAAGAGTCAAGTTTAGCAACACTAGAATTAGCGATTGCTGGCAAGCTAGATTGGCAAGCAAAACGTGCTGTAAAATTACAACCGCTTAAATTAAACCGTGTTGAGCAAGGCATGAGCTTTGCAATGGCAGAAGGTATGGTAATGGGTAAAACCAAAGGCCACTATCCTGCTCCAGTTATGGCAGTTCGCACTATTAAAGCAGCAGCAAACAGCTCACGCGCCGAAGCAATGGCGATTGAAAATGCCAACTTTGCAAAACTAGCACGTACTAGTGAAGCTGCTGCTCAAACGGGTATCTTTTTAGCAGACCAATACATTAAAGGTAAAGCACGTAAGTTTGCTAAACACAGCGATGTAGAAATTAAACAAGCGGCAGTATTAGGCGCAGGTATTATGGGTGGCGGTATTGCATACCAGTCTGCTTATAAAGGCACACCAATCATAATGAAAGACATCCAACAGGATGCGCTAGATTTAGGTATGGGTGAAGCATCTAAACTATTAGGTGCAAAAGTGAAGCGCGGCCACATGCCGATGGAAAAAATGCTAGCAACGCTTAGCAAAATCAAGCCAACGCTTAACGATGCAGACCTACAAAACGCCAACATTATTGTTGAAGCCGTAGTAGAAAACCCTAAAGTGAAGCAAGCCGTACTTGCTGATCTTGAAAAGAATATGCCAGAAGGCACGGTACTTACGTCAAATACATCGACTATTTGTATCGACCTACTTGCAGAAGCGCTTGATAAGCCAGAAAACTTCTGTGGTATGCACTTTTTCAACCCAGTACCAAAAATGCCATTAGTAGAAATTATCCGTGGTGCAAAAACCTCAGATAAAACGATTAATGCCGTGGTTGATTACGCACTTAAACTAGGTAAATCACCGATTGTTGTTAACGATTGCCCAGGCTTTTTTGTAAACCGTGTTTTATTCCCTTACTTTGCTGGATTTAGCAAATTAGTGGTTGAAGGCGCTAACTTTGCAAAAGTAGATAAAGTAATGGAAAACGTATTTGGCTGGCCAATGGGCCCCGCTTACCTACTTGATGTTGTAGGTATTGATACGGCTTATCATTGTACTGGTGTAATGGCAGACGGTTTCCCTGAGCGTATGGCACGTGCAGATAAAGACCCAGTGACTGTTTTTGCTAACGAAAAACGTTTTGGTCAAAAGAACAAAGCAGGTTTCTATAAGTACGAAACAGATCGTCGCGGTCGTCTTAAAAAATCTCATGACCAAACAGCGATTGAACTACTTGCACCAATTACAGACGCACCAAAAGAATTTGATAAACAAGAAATCATTGACCGTTGTATGATCCCAATGATCAACGAAGTACTACTTTGTTTACAAGAAGGCATTGTTGCTTCTCCTCAAGAAGCTGATATGGCACTTGTATACGGTGTTGGTTTCCCTCCATTTAGAGGCGGCGCGTTCCGCTACTTAGATCAAACAGGTTTAGCTAACTTTGTAGCAACTGCTGACAAATACGCTCACCTAGGTGCGATTTACCAAGTATCAGAGCAAACTCGCAAGTGGGCTGAAGAAGGCCGTGTTTTCTATAAGGTGGAAGGTTAATATCATGAATAATCCAGTAATTGTAGATTGTATCCGCACACCAATGGGTCGCTCAAAAGGCGGCGTATTTAAAAACAAACGTGCGGAAGACTTAAGCGCTCATTTAATGAAAGGCTTATTAGAACGTAATCCGGCAGTTGACCCTGCGTCAATTGACGATATTTATTGGGGCTGTGTACAGCAAACATTAGAGCAAGGCTTTAACGTTGCACGTAACGCATCTCTACTTGCAGGCATTCCACATTCAGTGCCAGCAACCACAGTTAACCGTTTATGTGGCTCATCAATGCAAGCATTGCATGACGCTGCTCGCGCAATTATGACTGGCGCTGGCGACACATACCTAATTGGTGGCGTTGAGCACATGGGTCACGTACCTATGACTCACGGTAACGACTTTCACCCAGGCTTAGCTACATCAATTGCACAAGCATCTGGCTCTATGGGTTTAACCGCTGAGTACCTTGCTACTATTCACGGTATTAGCCGTGAGCAACAAGATGAATTTGCTTACCGCTCGCATCAACGCGCTCATGCAGCGACTGTTGAAGGCCGTTTCCGCCGCGAAATTTTAGCAATGGAAGGTCACGATGCTGACGGTTCACTTATTCTTGTTGAAGATGATGAAGTAATTCGTCCAGAAACAACAGTTGAAGGTTTATCGCAGCTACGTCCAGTATTTAACCCTGCTACGGGTTCTGTTACTGCGGGTACATCTTCTGCACTTTCTGACGGCGCATCAGCTATGTTAGTAATGAGCGAAGAAAAAGCAAAAGAACTGGGCTTACCAATTCGTGCACGTATTCGCGCTATGGCTGTTGCCGGTTGCGATCCATCAATCATGGGTTACGGCCCAGTACCTGCAAGTAAAAAAGCATTAGCACAAGCCGGTATTACCATTGATGACATTGACGTAGCTGAGCTTAACGAAGCATTCGCAGCACAATCACTGCCTGTACTTAAAGACCTAGGTTTAGCAGACGTGGTTGACGAAAAAGTGAATTTAAACGGCGGCGCTATCGCACTTGGTCACCCTCTGGGTTGTTCGGGTTCACGTATTAGCACCTCGCTTATTCACTTAATGGAAGACAAAAACGCAAAATACGGTTTGGCAACTATGTGTATTGGTTTAGGCCAAGGCATTGCCACTGTATTTGAACGTGTTCAAGACTAATTAGTTTTTAACATGTAAAACCATCTTGGTGATTAAAAGGCGAACTAGCGCAAGTTAGTTCGCCTTTTTTATGCCACCAGCTTTTGCAGGTTTAAAATGAATAATGTGATCGGGTGCATTAAACTTATTTCAGATTATCTATTAATAAGTTGAGCTGTTTTGTTATACGTAAAATAGTTAACCAACAGCTTTATTTACGCTAAACTACCCGACCTAACCAAGCCGCGACTATTTTTACAGGTAATTTTTTATGAGCTTTGATAACCCCGATCACCAATTAGATGCCATCGGCCTTCGCTGCCCAGAGCCTGTGATGATGGTACGCGCTGCTATTCGTAAAATGAGCGAAGGTGAAACACTGCTTATTATTGCCGACGACCCTTCAACCACCCGCGACATCCCCAGCTTTTGTACTTTTATGGATCACACGCTAGTGGCTAAAGAAGTTGAAGAATCACCGTATAGGTATGTGGTGAAGAAAGGGTTGTAATCAGCTATCAGCTATCAGCTATCAGCTATCAGCTATCAGCTATCAGCTATCAGCTAAAAATTAAAAAACCGTGTTTGTTAAATCAAGCACGGTTTTTTATTTTATATTTAAGCTAACGACTGACTGCTTATAGCTTACTGCTCTTACTTCTTAGTTATCGTTACTTGCGGCTTATCGTAGTCACTAAAATCAATGCTGACTATGTACGACCCTTTGATTGCGGGTGTGTAGCTAAAGTAATTATAAATGGTATTACAATCGGCGCGCGTTGATTGGCCAAGTGTTAGGCTTTGTCCTGATGGCTGTGAATCGCTGTAGCCACAGTTAAAACCTTCACTAAAATCTGCATCGGCTATTTTAAACTCGTACACTTTACCTGGGGTCGAAAATTTAACTTGGGCTTGGTAAAGCGCAGGGCCGACTTGTTTAAATTGATATTGAGGTTCTGCATCCCATAATGTGAAATCCCCTCTTAAATAAATACTGCGATCCAATTCTTGCTGCGGCAACACGTCGTTAATCGAAATTTGGCTGGTACAGGCCGTAAGTAAACCAGCCATTGCTAACGTTAAAATTCGTTTTATAGAGATCATCATTTGTATCCTTTGCATACAGTGAATACTAAAAAGCCAGCATAATGCTGGCTTTTTAAATAGCTATAAGCTGTTATTTTTGTAATACAGAAATATCTGCAATTTCTAAAAATAACCCGCTAAGCTGGCTTAAAAGCGCAAGACGGTTTTGCTTAACAGCTTCATCGTCAGCCATTACCATGACATTGTCAAAAAAGTTATCAACACTCTCACGAATGCCTGCTAATTGGCTCAATGCCTCTTGGTAGTTTCCATCGCTGTACAGTGGTGCTAAATCAGTGGCAAATTTTGCAACTTGCGAAGCCAATACTTTTTCAGCATCATCACTGAGTAAGCTCTGATCGACATTGCCTTGGCTTGTAATGTCATTCTTAGCCAGAATATTACTTACACGCTTATTAGCCGCTGCAAGCGATTCTGCGGCGTCTAATGTACGGAAATGACTTACGGCTTTAACTCGGCGATCAAAGTCAACAGGCTTCGTTGGACGACGCGCTAGTACGGCTTGAATCACATCTACTTCAATGCCTTCGTCTTGATACCAAGCACGGAAGCGCCCTAGCATAAAGTCAAACACATCCGTTGATACATTTAGGTTAGTCAGCTTTTCACCAAACAAGGTTTGTGATTTAGCAACCAGGTCTAAAATATCAAGCGGTAGCTGTTTTTCTACCATGATACGTAATGCACCAATAGCAGCACGACGAAGTGCAAATGGGTCTTTATCACCTTTTGGTGCTTGGCCTATGCCAAAAATACCCACCAGCGTATCAAACTTATCGGCAATGGCGACTGCACAACTGATCACATTAGTTGGTAAGTTATCACCGGCAAAACGTGGCATGTATTGTTCGTTTTGTGCCACTGCAACTTCTTCTGCTTCACCATCGTGACGCGCGTAATGCATTCCCATTACACCTTGTACGTCGGTAAATTCCATTACCATTTCGGTCATTAAGTCTGTTTTACTTAATAAGCCTGCACGCGCTGCTAGCTCTTTGTCGGCACCAAGTTGCTCGGCAATGTAACCAGCTAGTTCACTAATACGCTGTGACTTGTCTTTAAGCGTACCAAGTTGTTTTTGGAACAATACACTATCAAGAGATTCTAAACGGCTTTCTAATGTTTTCTTTTTATCTGTTTCAAAGAAGAACTGCGCATCGGCTAAACGCGGGCGCACTACTTTTTCGTTACCAGAAATAACTACACTAGGATCTTTACTTTCGATGTTAGAGACAAACAAAAACTTATTTAAAAGTTTGCCGTCTTGATCTAATAACGGAAAGTATTTCTGATCGTCTTTCATGGTGTAAATAAGCGCTTCAGCAGGTACATCTAAAAATGCTTCTTCAAATGTGGCTGTTAGCGTTACTGGCCATTCTACCAATGAAGTAACTTCTTCAAGTAAGTCTTCATCCATAGCAACAACGGCATTAACTGCTTTGGCTGCATCTTCTATTTGCGCGCGAATCTGTGCTTTACGCTGTTCGTAGTCAGCAACAACGTAAGCTGATTTAAGTACATCAAACACATCATCAGCATGACCAATGCTAATTTTTTCAGGGTGATGAAAACGATGGCCTTGCAGTTGATTACTCACTTGCTTACCAAGAATTTCACCCTCAACCAATTCACTACCGAATAAAATAGTTACCGTATGCACAGGACGAATAAATTGTGTTTTATTCGCACCCCAACGCATTGGTTTAGGGATAGGTAGTTTAGCGAGCGCTTTGCTTATAGCGTCGGTCATTAACGTTTTGGTTTCTTGCCCTGCTACTTTAGCAATGTGCAATAACCATGCGCCCTTATCTGTTTCTAGTGTTTGCGCATCTTTTACTTCAATACCACAACCACGAGCCCAACCCATGGCTGCTTTAGTTGGGTCACCCTCAGCATCAAAAGCGGCTTTAGTTGCAGGGCCACGTTTTTCAACTTCTTTGTCTTGTTGTTTAGCTTCAAGTGCTTTTACTTGTAAACCTAAACGACGTGGCGATGCATACCAGTTCACACCTTGGTGACCTAGTTCTAGACTTTCTAATTCTGCTGTTAAGTTTGCAGCAAAGGCTTCGGCTAATTTACGAAGTGCTTTTGGTGGCAACTCTTCGGTGCCAATTTCTACTAATAAATTTTCTGCTGACATGCTTACTTATCCTTACACAGCGGGAAACCAAGTGCTTCACGTGCATCGTAATAACTTTGTGCACACGCTTTTGATAACGCACGAACGCGTAAAATATAACGTTGACGCTCAGTTACTGAAATAGCATGACGTGCGTCTAATAAGTTAAATGCGTGCGATGCTTTCATTACTTGCTCGTAGGCTGGTAATGGTAGGCTTGCTTCAATTAGCTTTTGGCTCTCAGCTTCACATTTATCAAACTGTTCAAATAAGTCGGCTACGTTTGCATGTTCAAAGTTATAAGTTGATTGCTCAACTTCATTTTGATGGAACACATCACCGTAAGTTACGCGCCCAAATGGACCGTCAGCCCATACTAGGTCGTAAATGCTATCTACGCCTTGAATGTACATTGCTAAACGCTCTAGGCCGTAAGTAATCTCGCCCGTTACCGGTGAGCATTCTAAACCGCCCACTTGCTGGAAGTAGGTAAACTGCGTTACCTCCATGCCATTTAACCAAATTTCCCAACCTAGGCCCCACGCACCTAATGTAGGTGATTCCCAGTTATCTTCTACAAAGCGAACTTCGTCAGTTAGGGTATCAATACCTACAGCAGCTAAAGAACCTAAGTAAAGCTCTTGAATATTGTCTGGAGATGGTTTTAACACAACTTGGAATTGGTAGTAATGTTGTAAGCGGTTTGGGTTCTCACCGTAACGGCCATCGGTAGGACGACGACACGGTTGAACGTATGCGCTCGACATTGGCTCTGGGCCAATTGATTTTAAAAATGTTTGCGGGTGAAATGTCCCTGCGCCCACTTCCATGTCAAGTGGTTGAATAATGACACAGCCTTGCTGTGCCCAATAATCCTGTAAAGCCAGGATCAAACCTTGAAAGGTTTTAACGTCATATTTTTGCATATTTGGCTTTTTACTATCTGAGAAGTAGCGTGAAAATTACCTTCAGTATACCTTGTGCACACTCAGGTTTTAAGCAGTTTGTGCGTTTGAAAAAATAAAAAAGGAGCCTAAGGCTCCTTTTTTGTGATTACGATAATGTTTTATACGTCTAAGTTAACCACACGCAGTGCGTTCGTTTCAATAAACTCACGACGCGGCTCAACTTGATCGCCCATTAAAGTGGCAAATAATTGATCCGCTGCAACAGCATCTTCAATTGTTACTTGCAACATACGGCGTGCGCTAGGATCCATGGTGGTTTCCCAAAGCTGATTTGGATTCATTTCACCCAGTCCTTTATAGCGTTGAATGTAGATCCCGCGCTTAGACTCTGCGATCAACCATTCCAATGCATCCACAAAGTTATCAACAGGTTTTGTTTTCTCACCACGTTGGATATATGCACCCTCTGTGATGATATTAGCAATGTTTTTACCTGTTACAGCAATGCGTTGGTAGTCTCTTGATGTAATAAAGTCATAATGAAGTACATGTGCTTTATCCACACCATGCTGACGAATATTCACAACTGGATAATACAAGTTACGCTCTGTATCGTGCTCAGTTCCCGCATGGAAAATAGTTGCATCTTCGTCACGTTCAATTAAGTCATCAACCAGCTCTTTAGTCCAAGCAATTACCTTAGCTTCGTCTGAAAGGTCTTCTTTTTTCAGCTCACTTTGGTAAATCAAACGGTTCATAACTGTGTTCGGATACTTACGCTTTAAGCGCTCGATAACTTTAACCGTGTTTTGATAATCGTGAACAATTGACTCTAATGCTTCACCATCAACCGCTTCAGCACTATCACTAGTGTACAGTGCTGCATTGCTTAGCGCTAAAGATGTAAGGTAATCAACTAATGCTGGATCATCTTTAATATAACGCTCTTGCTTGCCTTTTTTCACTTTATAAAGTGGAGGCTGAGCAATATAAATATAACCACGTTCAACAATTTCCGGCATTTGACGATAGAAGAATGTTAGTAGCAAAGTACGAATGTGAGAACCATCCACGTCGGCATCGGTCATGATAATGATGCGATGATAACGTAATTTTTCAGGGTTATATTCGTCACGGCCAATACCACAACCTAGTGCAGTAATTAGCGTTGCCACTTCTTGTGAAGAAAGCATTTTATCAAAACGTGCTTTTTCTACGTTTAAGATTTTACCTTTAAGCGGAAGAATCGCTTGATTCTTACGGTTACGACCCTGCTTGGCTGAACCGCCTGCTGAGTCACCCTCCACTATATATAGTTCAGATTGGGCTGGATCTTTTTCTTGGCAATCCGCTAGTTTACCCGGTAAACCAGCTAAATCCATAGCACCTTTACGGCGGGTCATTTCACGTGCTTTACGGGCTGCTTCACGCGCGCGTGCTGCATCAATAATTTTGCCAACAACAATTTTTGCATCCATTGGGTTTTCTAATAAAAACTCAGTGAATTTTTCAGCCATTGCTTGCTCAACGGCAGACTTAACTTCACTAGATACTAGTTTGTCTTTTGTCTGTGATGAGAATTTTGGGTCAGGAACTTTAACACTAACAACAGCCGTTAAGCCTTCACGAGCATCATCACCCGTTGCGTTGCTGGTTGTTTTAGCCTTTTTGTTAAAGCCTTCTTTTTCCATGTAGTTATTAAGCGTACGTGTTAGCGCAGATCTAAAACCGGCTAAGTGCGTACCACCATCACGTTGTGGAATGTTATTAGTAAAACAGTAAATGTTTTCTTGGAATGCATCATTCCATTGCATTGATACTTCTACACTTATACCATCTTCTTCACGCTCGTGAGTAAAATGGAACACCCCTTTATGTACTGGTGTTTTATTGCGGTTTAAGTATTCAACGAATGCTCTAATACCACCTTCGTATTTAAAATGGTCACTCTTATTTTCTTCGCGCTCATCATTTAAAATGATGCTCACACCTGAGTTCAAAAACGATAACTCGCGTAAACGCTTAGCTAAAATATCGTAATGGAAATCTAGGTTAGTAAACGTTTCTGCACTTGGCCAAAAACGTAACTCAGTACCGGTTGTTTCAGAATCACCAATAGCTGCAAGTGGTGCATCTGGAACACCCATAGTGTAAAACTGCTCGTAAAGTTTACCTTCACGACGAATAGTTAGTTTTAACTTTTCTGATAATGCATTTACTACCGATACACCAACACCGTGTAAGCCACCTGATACTTTATAAGAGTTATCATCAAACTTACCACCAGCGTGTAATACCGTCATAATAACTTCAGCTGCAGATACACCTTCTTCTTCATGTATAGAAGTAGGAATACCACGGCCGTTATCTCTTACAGATACCGAACCGTCTAAGTGAATTGTGACAAATATATCATCACAGTGACCGGCTAAGGCCTCATCGATAGAGTTATCAACGACCTCAAACACCATGTGGTGTAAGCCCGTACCATCATCGGTGTCCCCTATATACATACCAGGACGCTTTCTTACTGCATCTAATCCTTTAAGTACTTTAATACTCGACGAATCATAATTCTCAGACATGGTTAATCCCACTTATCTTGTTATTAGGTTGCCATGTTTCACGTGGAACATTTTTAGTTCTCGTTTCATGGGTTCCACCACAGCAGAAATACTTTCAGATAAAATTGAAGAAATAAATATTTGAGAACTGCAATGAGTCAATAACTGACCCACTTTCTCTTTTGTATCTTCGCTTAGCTCTGAAGGTAAATCATCTATTAGCAATATAGATTGCTTATCTGTCTCTGACTCAATCAAACTATTTTGCGTTACTTTTAACGCATACAACAATAGCTTTAATTGCCCGCGTGAGAATACATTCTCAACGCTGCTGCCAGCGACACTAAAACTAAAATCAGCCTTATGAGGGCCTTTACTAGTAAAGCCTTGACGAGCATCTCGCTCAAAGCTTTGCTCTAACGCATCAGAAAGAGATTCGGCCTCTTTCCAGCCTGCATTAAAGCTAATTTCTAGATCGCGTATTAGCGTTAATTCTGCACACATTTTATCAAAAAACTGCTGCTTAAACCTAGTTATATACGCGATTCTTAATTTATTTATTTGTTCAGCCAGTCTAACAAATTCTTTGTCCCAAAACTTGATTTGGTCAAAATAATTCTTAGGCTTAGATTTCAACAATGCATTGCGCTGTTTTAGCACTTTATTAAATGATTGCCATAAGAAAAAAAACTCATGTTCCACGTGGAACAAACCTAAGTCTAAAAATTTTCTGCGCTCTTTAGGGCCACCAAAAAATAATGAATAGCTTTCTGGTGTAATAACTTGCACTGGCATAAGTTGAGCAAGTTCAGATACTTTTCGACTCGCCTTACCCTGTATTTTTAAATTGGTTTCACCCGTTTGGGTTTTACTTATCCCTATTGGAATAGATAAATCGTGTAACGCTTTTCGGCCATGAATAACAAACTGATCTTGTTGATGAGCGATGATGCTTTTATGTTTAGAGGTTCGGAAAGATTTGCCGTGAGAAAGGTAATAAATAGCCTCTAAAAGGCTGGTTTTTCCGCTGCCGTTTTCACCATAAATTATATTAACGCCGTTAACTGGTTCTAGCGTCAGTGCCTCAATATTACGAAAATATTTGAGGCTCAAATGACTTAAGCTCATTATGTATTTATAATCTTATAAACGCATTGGCATAACAACGTACATAGCTTCTTCATCGCCGGCACCTTCTATAAGTGCACTACTGTTTGAATCGGCAAGGGTAAATAATACATCTTCGGTTTTTAATGTATTTAATACATCTAATACATAAGAGACATTAAAGCCTATTTCTAGGTCATCACCCTCGTACATTACTTCAACCACTTCTTCAGCTTGCTCTTGCTCTGGGTTGTTGGCTGTAATTTTTAATAAACCGCTTGATAAATTTAAGCGTACACCACGAAACTTTTCGTTCGATAAAATCGACACACGCTGAAAAGCATTACGAAGCCATTCACGATTCGCGGTAATTACCTTATCGCCACCGCGCGGTAAAACACGACGGTAATCAGGGAATCGACCATCAACTAATTTACTCGTAAAGGTAAATTCAATATCAATAATACGAATGTGGTTGGCACCAAACTGAATAGTTACCAGCTCTTGATCAGCAACCATTAGACGCATAATTTCTTGTACGCCTTTGCGCGGTATAATTAATTGGCGCTGTGTATTTAACGACTGACCTAGTTGTTTTTGTGCAATAGCTAAACGATGCCCATCAGTGGCAACTGTTTTTATATCGCTGTTATCAACTTCAAACGACATGCCGTTTAAGTAATAACGCACATCTTGGTTTGCCATTGAGAAGTGTGTGCTTTCAAGTAATTTACGTAATTCTAAACGCGTTAGTTGAAACTCAACTTCACCATCCCACTGCTCTAAATTAGGAAAATCTTCAGCAGCTAAAGTGGTCAATGAAAAACGACTTTTCCCACTGGTTAAAAGTAACTGATGGTCTTGCAAGCTTAAAGTAAGATCAGAACCATCCGGTAAACTTTTACAAATATCGAGTAATTTTTTAGCCGGTAATGTGAGTTTAGTATCGGCAACATCGTCACCTACAAATACACTCGCCACTAACTCAATTTCAAGGTCTGTTCCTGTCATTGAAAGCTGGCCATTTTCTACCACGAGCAATACGTTAGATAAAATAGGTAACGTATGCTTGCGCTCAATGGCACCCGATACTTGTACCAATGGTTTTAAAAATTGTTCTCTTGATATTGTTATTTGCATAATAAAGTCAGCCCTAAGATGACAATGTTCTTATTAAGTTTTGGTAATCTTCTTTAATCTCGTGGCTTTCGTCACGTAATGATTTAACTTTGCGACACGCGTGCAGTACTGTTGTATGGTCACGCCCACCAAAAGCATCCCCAATCTCAGGTAAGCTGTGATTAGTGAGTTCTTTAGATAATGCCATGGCTACTTGGCGAGGCCTTGCTATAGAGCGGCTACGGCGCTTAGACAGTAAATCAGATACACGTATTCTATAGTATTCAGCAACCGTACGTTGAATGTTGTCGATGGTGACTAGTTTGTCTTGCAGCGCTAATAAATCACGCAGTGCTTCTTTTACAAAGTCGATAGAAATTGGGCGACCGGTAAAGTTTGCGTTAGCAATTACACGGTTTAATGCCCCTTCAAGTTCACGTACGTTTGAACGTAATTTTTTCGCAATAAAAAATGCCACTTCATGCGGTAAGTTAATTTTACTTTGCTGGGCTTTTTTCATCAAAATAGCAACGCGTGTTTCAAGCTCTGGCGGCTCAATCGCGATGGTTAATCCCCAACCAAAACGAGATTTAAGGCGATCTTCAACCCCTTCAATCTCTTTAGGGTAACGGTCAGAGGTTAAAATAATTTGTTGGTTACCTTCTAATAATGCATTAAAGGTATGAAAGAATTCTTCTTGAGAACGTTCTTTATTAGCAAAAAATTGAATGTCATCAATCATTAATGCATCAACACTACGGTAATAACGCTTAAACTCTTCAATCGCATTATTTTGCAGTGCTTTAACCATGTCTTGAACGAAACGTTCTGAATGCATGTAAACAATTTTAGCATCGGGCTTATTGGCCATAATACCGTTGCCTACCGCATGTAATAAATGCGTCTTACCTAAGCCTGTACCACCGTAAATAAATACAGGGTTAAATGCAGAGCCAGGGTTGTCTGCTACCTGAGTGGCAGCCGCTTTTGCTAATTGGTTAGATTTACCCTCAACAAAGCTATCAAAGGTATAGTTTTCTTTAATGTTTGATTTATAACCAGATTTAGGAGCAGGTTCTACAACCGGTTTTTGTTCTCGAGGTGGTTGTTTTGCCGTTGATTGCGTGCTTGGGGCTGATTGTGTTTCAACCACCGGTGCAGCTTGTGCATTTAATAGCGGCTTACTACCTACATCAAAGCGTAACTCGGGTGCTTCTACACCACAAATTTCTACCAATAATTCATTTATTCTATTTAAGTACTTCTCTCTCACCCAATCAAGTACGAAACGATTAGGCGCATAAATCGTCAAGGTATCTTCGGTACTTTCTGCTTGAAGTGGTCTGACCCACATACTGAATTGCTGCGAAGGCAATTCATCTTGCAATACATATAAACAACTTTGCCAAACCGACAGATACACAGTAAAACTCCCAGAGATATAATTTTTATTCCCGCACATCAATAATGATTCAAAAATCACACCTGTATTGCGTTTAAATGGCTCAATAAGCAGCCCAAGACCGACTATTATGAATGCACTTTATCCACAAGTAAAAGATTGATTTTTGTAAAATTGTTGATATCGATGTATAAATATAATAACAGACTGATTTAAATAGCTTTTTATTTTAAAGCTTGATTAGAGATCATAACAAAACTGACAGCAGATCGCGACCACAATTTACGATCTAATTTACTTTTCCCATGCTTTTATTCACTTTTTATACAGGGGCTGTGGAAAACTTCTTATTTATGATGATCCTATCGGATCATGAAAATTGATCATAAATAAACATGCTTTACGCACTCTATTATGATTGACTTTTCGTCACTTCATCTATAATATCTCGCGCTCGCAATGGCACCTGTGCCAGGATCGCGACCTGCATAGGATGTTTTAACTTTAACCGATCGGATGAGATTGTTATGAAAAGAACTTTTCAACCTAGCGTTTTAAAACGCAAACGTACACACGGTTTCCGTGCTCGTATGGCAACTGTAAATGGCCGTAAAGTATTAGCTCGTCGCCGTGCTAAAGGCCGCAAAGTTCTTTCTGCTTAATTTATAAGTGGAAGACTTTAGCTTTGGCAGGGAGTTACGTCTGTTAACTCCCTCGCATTACTCTCGCATATTTAACGAACCCGCTCGGGCTGCAACTCCTTTCTTTACCTTATTAGCAAAACCAAGTGACCAGTCAAAACCTAGGTTAGGCCTTACTGTTGCTAAAAAACGTGTAAAAAAGGCATGTCAACGAAACCGTATTAAACGTCTTGCTCGCGAAAGTTTTCGTTTAAATCAACACACACTCGATAATATTGATATTGTGTTGATGGTTAAAAGTGGCATTGATGAACAGTCTAATGAAGAATTAACCAAACAACTTACAAAGCTGTGGCGTAAGATTAATGAACGCTGCAAACCTGGTGCCCCTAAACCGCCACCATTTAAAAAACGCCCAAACAAATCAGCTAAATCGACTAAACAAACCCAATAGCAATAGAATTACAGGGTTAATTAAGGTATCTTTAGCTCACCTTTTAATCATGCGTTTAAAATCTCATAGTGAGTCTTTAAATACATGGTATCTATTCACTAAACATAACGTAGGGGCATGTACAACATGAGGTTACTTAAACCACTTGCTGCTTTACCAACACGTTGTTTAGTTTTATTTATCCGCGGTTATCAAAAGTGGATTAGCCCGCTATTAGGTCCGCATTGTCGTTTTAATCCAACGTGCTCTAGTTACGCTATTCAAGCAATTAATTTGCATGGATCGGTAAAAGGGTGTTGGTTAGCTGTTAAACGCATATTAAAATGCCATCCTTTACATTCAGGCGGAGACGACCCCGTTCCTGAAAAATTAACCCGTATTAACCACCAACACGAGAAATAAGAGCTGTTATGGAATCGCAACGCACGTTTTTATTCATCGGCCTAATGCTAGTGTCGTTTTTATTATTTCAAGAATGGAATAATGACTACAACACGCCAAAAGCCGATCCTAGTGCCACTACACAAACACTAAAAGCAAACTCACCGGAATCAGATGATTATGTTCCAGCTTCATCAGACTCAGGTTTACCTGCTTCAACAACTTTAGCTAAACGCGCTGTTATAAATATTACAACAGACGTGTTTAAGGTAAAAATTGACACCAAAGGTGGTGACATTGTTGAAACAGACTTAATTGATTATAAAGAAACCAAAGGCAGTGATGTTCCTTACATGCTACTTGGTGAGTTTGATGGTAAACAATACTTTTCACAAAGTGGTTTAATTGGTTTAAATGGCCCAGATGCATCAGCGAATGGTCGTCCTACTTACCAATCAGAACAAACTTCTTATACTTTAACGGGTGATGAACTTCGTGTTCCTCTTCAGTTTACTGATAGTAACGGTGTAAGTTTCACTAAAACCTATGTATTCAAAAAGGGTCAATATGATGTTGGCTTAGAATATAAAGTTAACAACACCACTAGCTCGCCAGTACAAGTTCAGCTTTACACACAAATAAAGCGTACCGTACAAGAAAAAGGCAGCATGGTTGATCAAAACTATTTAGGGGCTGCATACGGTACTGATGAAGAACCATACGAAAAGTATAGTTTTTCAGATATGGCCGATAAAAACCTAAACATAAACACCCAAGGTGGTTATGTTGCCTTTATACAGCATTACTTTGTAAGTGCTTGGGTACCAATGCAAGATCAAGCAAATACACTTTATAGTTTAATTACTAAAAGTAACGCGGCTATTATTGGTGTTAAAGACGAAGCGGTAAATGTTCAAGCTGGTAGTGAGCAAGTACTTACTGCGACTTATTACATGGGCCCTAAAGAGTCAGATAAACTTGAAGCGATTCACACTGACTTAGACTTAACCGTTGATTACGGTTGGTTATGGTTTATTTCTCAACCTTTATTTGTGCTATTAAAATGGTTACACAGTATTTTAGGTAACTGGGGTGTAGCAATTATTGCCATCACTATTATTGTTAAATCATTAATGTACCCACTGACTAAAGCACAGTACACCTCAATGGCTAAAATGCGTGCATTACAGCCTAAGATGAAGGCGCTAAAAGAAAAGTATGGCGATGATCGTCAAAAATTCGGCCAAGCGACGATGGAAATGTACCGTAAAGAAAAAGTAAACCCTATGGGTGGCTGTTTCCCTATTTTACTGCAAATGCCAATCTTCTTAGCCTTGTTCTATGTATTCTTAGAGTCTACAGAACTTCGTCACGCTGAATTTGTACTTTGGCTAACTGACCTTTCTGCGAAAGACCCATACTACGTATTACCAATCTTATTTGGTGCGAGTATGTTTGTAACGCAAAAACTACAACCTATGACGGTTACCGATCCAATGCAGCAAAAAATGATGACCTTTATGCCGGTTATCTTCTCTGTGTTCTTCTTATGGTTCCCATCTGGTTTAGTACTTTACTGGTTAGTGTCTAACCTTATCTCTATTGTCCAGATGTTAATCATCTACCGTGGCATGGAAAAGAAAGGTATTAAAGTAAGGGGCGATTAATCCTCCCTACTTATATAAAGGCGACTTAGGTCGCCTTTTTTATTGCCTATTTTTTATAACAGCATTCGCGAGTGCCTATTTGATAGGTTACAATACCGCCATTACGTTATTTAAGTTGGCAAATAAACCGCATGATCAATCACGATACAATTGCAGCACAAGCCACTGCCCCAGGTCGAGGCGGTGTTGGTATTATTCGCGTTTCAGGAACCCTAGCCAAACAGGTTGCTGAAAAAATAATAGGCAAAGTCCCTAAAGTTCGCTATGCCGACTATGTGCCATTTAACACCCTTGCAGGTCAGCAACTTGACCAAGGTATTGCGATTTACTTTGCCGGCCCACACTCATTTACCGGTGAAGATGTACTCGAACTTCAAGGCCATGGCGGCCCTGTTGTGCTTGATATGCTACTTAAAGAAATTAGTAAAATAGACGGTGTACGTTTAGCAAAGCCTGGTGAATTCTCTGAGCGTGCGTTTATGAACGACAAGCTTGATTTAACTCAAGCAGAAGCAATCGCCGACTTAATTAATGCAACCAGTGAGCAAGCGGCTAAAAGCGCCCTACAGTCACTTCAAGGCCAATTCTCTAAGCACATAGAAACCTTAGTTGAAAAAGTCATTCACTTGCGGATGTACGTAGAAGCCGCTATTGATTTTCCTGATGAAGAAATCGATTTTTTATCAGACGGAAAAGTGGGCGGTGATTTAAATGCCATTATTGAGCAGCTTAATGCCGTAACCAATCAAGCCAAACAAGGCAGCATAATGCGCGAAGGTATGCGCGTCGTAATTGCTGGTCGCCCTAATGCAGGTAAATCAAGCTTACTTAATGCATTAGCAGGGCGAGAAGCGGCCATCGTAACTGAAATAGCTGGCACCACTCGTGACGTATTACGTGAGCATATACATATAGATGGTATGCCACTGCATATAATCGACACCGCAGGCTTACGAGAAAGCCCAGATAAAGTTGAGCAAATAGGTATTGAACGTGCCTGGGATGAAATAAACCAAGCCGATCGGGTATTATTTATGCTTGATGGTACCGATACAACTGATACCGATCCACATGCTATTTGGCCTGAATTTATGGCTAAATTACCCCAAGGTATGGGCGTAACCGTGATCAGGAATAAAGCCGATTTATCGGGTGATACGGTTGGTATGGATCAAGAGCAACAATATCCGGTCATCAGTTTAAGCGCTAAAAATGCTGACGGTATAGAACTAGTGCGTGAGCACTTAAAAGCCTGCATTGGTTTTGATGGTGCCACAGAGGGCGGGTTTATGGCACGCCGTCGTCACTTAGATGCACTGGAACACGCAGCCTATCACTTAGATACCGGTAAAACACAATTAGAGATGCACGTGGCCGGTGAAATCCTCGCTGAAGAACTGCGTTTAACACAGCAGTATCTTAACGAAATAACTGGTGAATTTACTTCTGATGATTTGCTTGGCAAAATTTTCAGCTCGTTCTGTATCGGTAAATAGTTGAACTAATAATTTAATCATTAAGGGCACCTAGGTGCCCTTTTTAATGCCCTACTATTTTTAATATCGACTCGCCAAAATGTATTTTAATAACTCACTTTAAAAACCAAACAGGCTAAAAGATACAGCTAAATTGCACTAATATTAGCCTCCATTCATGTTTAAAAATGTGTTTAAGGCAGATGGGCTAAACCTATAATCACAACAAACAACAGATAAACTACCTACATTAATAGTAAAAAATTAAGCTTATTTCGCCCTAAAAGAGAACCTATTACATTAGCTTTCCAAGCTTGGGCATAGGTAATTATCAAACCATAAAAATAAAACGTACCTAAAAAGTAAGTTTGATCGCCCACTCCACCAGCAAAACATAGTTATTTTCTTAGTTTAAATTGATGAAAATTATTTTTTTGCAGATCAGTTATCCACAATTGGGGTTTTATTGCTTTGAAAATGAATTAAAAGCGATAAAAAGTAAAAATATGCTGTGTTTAAATAAGCTAAATAGCGATTTTTAGAAAATAAAAATGGATTTTTAGTCTGACCTGCATAAATAGATCATTTTTTAAAATTATTTTCGATCCCAATTTTAAGTTATCAACATGCTTTGTATCCACACTAAGATCAACACGCCTTTATCTATAAATTTGTACTAGCTGGTGGTTAACACTCAATATAAAATCAATAACTTAGCAAACTATTAATAATATTAGTTTTTAGTTAAGCAGAGCTTTCCCCAACCTTATCAACAACTTGATCAGAAGATTACATTTAAAGATATTTTGTTAAATCATTAATAATCAATAAGTTAAGCAAGCAATTAATACCTAGGCTTAAATTACCACAAAAATAGTTATACAAAATAACACTCTTAACTTTACTGTTATACTCACTGAGCTATCATAGGCAGCAATTAAAACTAATAGTGATCAGCCATATTCATGAGTTCAGTAAATATTATCGTTGGTAGTCAAATGGGATCCGCCGAGTACGTTGCAGAGCAGTTAAATGATGCACTTAACAACCAAGGGATTAATAGCCAACTACACGATCAACCTGAATTTAATGAAATAGATCAACAAAATACTATTTGGTTAGTTTGTACATCAACCTACGGTGCGGGTGATTACCCTGACAACCTGATTGGTTTTATCGAACAAGTATCTCAAGTGGATGATCTTTCACATTTAAAGTATTCGGTTATTGCACTTGGCGATACTAGTTACGACACTTATAACCTTGCAGGGCGTAATGTAGATACTCTTTTAAGCCAAAAAGGCGCTGTAAAAGTAGCACAACGTTTAGAGCTTAATATTCTTGATGAAGCACTGCCCGAAGATACGGCCTTAGCTTGGTTAGACTCATGGATAGCACAGACAGGTTTAAAATAGAAAGATCAAGCGAAAAGTTATAAATAAAGTTACCCACAATTTGCTAATAATTTAATAAGTTTTGTGGATAAACACTGATTAAACTGCTTTTTTAGCCATGCTTATCCATGGGATAAGATCGAGACTTGATCGGCCTGTGTATAACAGCCTGTTTTGATCAGAGCTTATTTGCCTGAAGATCCGATCATACTAACACCTTTAGATCCGATCTAATTATATGTTTTTAATCATGATCTAAAGCTTATCAACAGAAAACCCGATCAGTAGTAGTAATAGTATTAAAAGATCTCTTTAAAAGATCCTTTATATTATTAGAGATCACTTACTTAGATCTTGAGCACTGTTTAATCATTTATCTTCTGCTAATTTCTAGGTAGAATACGCTCCCTTTTGAAGTTTACTGGTTTGATTTAAGTAGGATCCCATTAATGATTTTTCACGAAAATTTTGACGTTATCGTAGTAGGTGGTGGACATGCAGGCACTGAAGCCGCATTGGCAGCTGCCCGTATGGGGATGAATACCCTGCTGCTGACTCACAATATGGATACCCTTGGTCAAATGTCTTGTAACCCAGCAATTGGTGGCATTGGCAAAGGCCATCTGGTTAAAGAAATTGATGCTCTAGGTGGCGCAATGGCTCAAGCCATTGACAAAGGTGGGATCCAATTCCGCACGCTTAATTCTTCTAAAGGCCCTGCTGTACGAGCGACGCGTGCACAAGCGGATCGTGCCTTGTACAAAGCGGCTATTCAAAACACACTTCAAAACCAAGAAAACTTAAAGATTTTTCAGCAATCATGTGATGATCTAATCGTTGAAAATGATCGTGTAACCGGTGTGGTGACACAAATGGGTTTACGTTTTAGTGCACCTAGTGTGGTACTAACCGTGGGTACATTCTTAGGCGGTCAAATTCATATCGGCCTTGAAAATTTCAAAGGTGGCCGAGCTGGCGATCCGCCTTCAATTGCCTTAGCTGATCGCTTACGTGAATTACCATTTAGAGTAGATCGTTTAAAAACCGGCACGCCACCGCGTATTGATGCCCGGACTGTTGATTTTAGTAAAATGCAAGAACAACCAGGTGATGCACCAACACCGGTATTCTCATTTATGGGTAAACAAAGCGACCATCCACAACAAATTCCGTGTTACATCACTTACACCAATGAAAAAACACATGATGTTATTCGCAAAAACTTACATCGCTCACCTATGTACTCAGGTGTTATCGAAGGAATAGGCCCACGTTACTGTCCGTCTATTGAAGATAAAATTGTCCGTTTTGCAGATAAAGATAAACACCAGATATTTGTAGAGCCAGAAGGTTTAACGTCATACGAGTTATACCCTAACGGTATTTCAACTAGCTTACCGTTCGATGTGCAGTTAGAAATTGTGCAATCGATCACCGGCTTTGAGAACGCACACATTTGTCGTCCTGGCTATGCTATTGAATATGACTTTTTTGATCCACGCGATTTAAAACAATCATTAGAAACAAAGTTTATTGATGGTTTATTTTTTGCTGGTCAAATTAATGGTACTACCGGTTACGAAGAAGCGGGTGCGCAAGGTCTGATCGCAGGTATGAATGCAGCATTACAAGTACAAGGTAAAGAGTCGTGGACACCACGTCGTGATGAAGCCTATGTTGGCGTACTGATTGACGACTTAGCAACACTGGGTACAAAAGAACCGTACCGTATGTTTACTAGCCGCGCTGAATACCGTTTGCTACTTCGTGAAGACAACGCTGATATTCGTTTAACTGAAAAAGGTCGTGAACTAGGTCTAGTTAACGATGAACGTTGGCAAGCATTCAACGAAAAAATGGAAGTGATCGCTAAAGAGAAACAGCGTATCAAAGATACCTGGATCCATAAAGATCATGCCATGGTTAATAAAGTAAACGAATTACTAAAAACACCACTTGTGCGTGAAGCCAGCTTAGAAGAATTACTGCGTCGTCCAGAAGTGCGTTATAACGACTTGATGGCGATCGAAGGACTCGGATCTGAGTTCACTAATCAGGCCGCCCTAGAACAGGTTGAAATTCATACGAAGTACGCAGGTTATATCGCGCGTCAACAAGATGAGATCAATAAGCAGCTTCGTCATGAAGAAACAATTTTACCAAAAGAGTTTGATTATAAAACCGTCTCTGGTTTATCAAACGAAGTAGTTGCTAAGCTAATTGATGCTCGTCCAGACACTATCGGCCAAGCTTCGCGTATTTCTGGTATCACCCCAGCGGCGATTTCGCTATTATTAGTGTATCTGAAGAAGCAAGGCTTGTTACGCAAAACTGCGTAACGGTAAAGGTACATTGTGTTACAGCAACAATTAACAACTTTGTTAGCGCAAACTGATATTGCGCTAACACAAAAACAACAGCAACAACTTGTCCGCTATGTTGAATTACTCGATAAGTGGAATAAAGCCTATAACTTAACCTCGGTACGTTTGCCTCAAGAAATGATGGTTAAACATATAATGGATAGCCTAGTTGTTGCTCCTCACTTGACCGGTCATCATTATATTGATGTTGGCACAGGTCCTGGTTTACCGGGCATAGTGTTAGCTATTGCCTTACCTGAAACGCAGTTTGTATTATTAGATAGTTTAGGTAAACGTGTACGTTTTTTAATGCATGTTAAACATGAGCTTGGCCTTGATAATGTCACCCCGGTGCAGTCAAGAGTTGAAGAATATCAACCAAGTGTTAAATTAGATGGCGTACTAAGTCGTGCATTTGCATCGTTACAAGATATGATTGACTGGTGCTCGCACTTAATTGATCATTCAGGTAAGTTCATTGCACTTAAAGGGGTATTTCCAAGTGAGGAATTAGACTCACTCCCTACAGGTGTTAAGTTTGAGCAAAAAATTGCATTAGAAGTACCGGATTTAGATGCACAACGACATTTAATAATTCTTTCTAAAGACTAGGGATCAGAGACACTGTGGCAAAAGTCATCGCATTAGCAAATCAAAAAGGTGGAGTAGGTAAAACTACCACTGCCGTTAATCTCGCTGCATCTATGGCTGCAACGAAGCGTAAAGTGCTGTTAATAGATCTCGACCCGCAAGGCAATGCGACCATGGGCAGTGGCGTCGACAAATATGGTGACGTCCCTACTATCTATGACTTGCTCATAGAAGATAAGCCTATTGATGAAGTGATTATTAAAGAAACCTCAGGCGAATATCATATGATTGCTGCAAACGGTGATGTGACCGCTGCAGAAGTTAAGCTGATGGAATTATTTGCGCGAGAAGTACGTTTGCGTAACGCGCTTGAAAAAATACAAGATCAGTATGAGTTTATTTTTATAGACTGCCCGCCTTCTTTAAATATGTTAACCGTTAATGCCATGGCCGCTGCCGATTCTATTTTAGTACCTATGCAATGTGAATATTATGCACTGGAAGGGTTAACAGCATTAATGGACACGATTACGCAACTTGCTAAGTTAGTTAATCCTAACTTACAGATTGAAGGCATACTTCGTACTATGTACGACCCGCGTAATCGACTAGCAAATGATGTATCAGAACAATTAAAACAACATTTTGGCGATAAAGTATACCGTACGGTGATCCCACGTAATGTTCGACTTGCAGAAGCCCCAAGTTTTGGTGCCCCAGCAATGTACTACGATCGAGCATCAAGTGGCGCGAAAGCTTATTTAGCTCTCGCTGGTGAAATGCTACGCAGAAAAGAAAAAACAACTCCCGTTGTCGCCTAACTTTGAGGTAAAAAAATAACATGTCTGCTAAAAAACGAGGTTTAGGCCGAGGACTCGATGCGCTTTTAAGTTCATCTAAACCTGCACCAAGCGAAGGCAAGGAACAGGACAATGCTAACGTAACCAGCGCAGTTGAAAATGCAGCGCAGCCTAGTAACAGTGAGTTACAAAAACTACCGATCGAGCTTTTACACTCAGGTAAGTACCAACCTCGTAAAGACATGTCTGAAGAGGCACTCGAAGAACTCGCCAGTTCGATACGCTCACAAGGAATTATTCAACCTATCGTTGTGCGCCCTGTTGCGCATAACAGCTATGAGATTATTGCCGGTGAACGTCGTTGGCGTGCTGCGCAAATAGCTAAGCTTGAGTTTGTACCCTGTATTATTAAAGACGTACCTGATGAAGCTGCCGTTGCTATTGCTCTGATTGAAAATATTCAGCGTGAAGACTTAAACGCTATGGAAGAAGCGATTGCACTTAATCGGTTGCTTAATGAGTTTGAATTAACGCATCAACAAGTGGCTGATGCCGTTGGTAAATCACGTACGACCGTGACTAACTTATTACGCTTAAATAATCTAAATAACGATGTAAAAATTTTGTTAGAGCATGGTGACATTGAAATGGGCCACGCACGTTGCTTGTTAGCACTTGAAGGTGAAGTGCAATCAGATGCAGCACGTTTAGCTGTTGCAAAGGCATTGACCGTTCGCGAAACAGAAAAACTAGTACGCTCTATTTTAGAGCCAGCTCCAGCAAAAGAAGTAATAGAAAAAGACCCAGATGTTAAACAGTTAGAGCAGCAACTTGCTGATAACCTAGGGGCAAAGGTAGAAATAAATTACAACAAAAAAGGCAAAGGGAAGTTGGTTATTTCTTACACTAATCTTGACGAGTTAGACGGTATTTTAAACCGTATCAATCAAGACTATTCCCACCATTAATTCATTGGATGTCTAAAAAGGGACATTTACAGCGATTTTGTGTTACAAAGCACCTACTCAAGTTGCAAAACTGGCAGGATTAAGTATAATTTCGCCAGTTTTCATACCCTGACAATTAGAGCGTCATAAAGGTTAATTAAAAGTGACTAATAAGTTAGCGAGCCCGTATAGGCTTGCCGCATTAAAATTAATTTGCCTTCAGGGATTTGTAGCCCTTTTAGCTGCACTAATAATTTTTATAGGTTGGGAAACCAATGCCGCACTTTCAGCTCTAGCTGGTGGCGCAGTCGCAGTACTTCCTAACTTTGTATTTGCGCTTTATGCATTCAGATATATGGGTGCAAGTCGAGCAAATCAAGCGTATGCCTCGTTAAAACGCGGCAACGGATTAAAATTTATGCTAACAATCGTTTTGTTTGCACTAATGCTAAAGCTTTATCCGGTAGTACTGCTACCTTTCTTTTGTGCTTATGTGTTGGTGTTGTTTACAGGATTGTTTACACCCGTTTTTTTTAAACATTAACTTTTGGGATATAACATGGCTGCAGAAGAAGTTACTCTATCTAGCCATATTCAGCACCACTTAACCAATGCTAAGATGTGCTCGACCGACGCCGGTCTTGCCTTCAATAAAGCATGTACGGATAGTGGCTTCTGGACATGGCATATAGATACCCTCGCATGGTCTATCGGACTAGGTCTAATATTTTTATGGATCTTCCGTAGTGCCGCAAAAAAATCAACTCTGGGTGTACCTGGAAAACTTCAATGTTTCATTGAAATGGTTGTTGAGTTCGTTGGCGACAACGTACGCGATACCTTCCACGGGAAAAGTAAGCTAATTGCACCATTAGCATTAACAATATTCGTTTGGATATTCTTAATGAACTTAATGGATTTAATCCCAGTTGACTTCCTACCTGCATTTGCTGGCTTTGTTGGCGAAACTGCATTCGGTATGGATTCACACGACGTATACATGAAAATTGTACCAACTACAGATATCAATATGACAGCTGCACTTGCGCTGGGCGTGTTCATTCTAATGATTGGTTACTCAATAAAAATCAAAGGTATCGGCGGTTTTATTAAAGAACTAACACTTCACCCGTTTAGTTCAAACAATACAGCTATGCAGATTCTTTTAATTCCATTCAACCTATTACTAGAGCTTATCGCATTGGTTTCTAAGCCGTTTTCACTGGCTCTGCGTTTGTTCGGTAACTTATATGCAGGTGAGTTAATCTTCATCCTTATAGGTGCTGTAGGTTTAATGCAACTACCGTTGCACTTTGTGTGGGCTGTATTCCATATCTTAGTAATCGTATTGCAGGCATTCGTATTCATGATGCTTACAATCGTATACCTAAGCATGGCAAGTTCAGATAATCACTAATTACTATATTTACAATTTTACTTTTACTTTTAATACAATTGAAACTTTGGAGAAATAAATGGAAGCTTTAGAATTATTAAACGGCTTAAAATACATCGCAGTAGCTTTACTTATCGGTTTCGGTGCAATCGGCACAGCAATCGGTTTTGGTAACATGGGCGGTAAATTCCTTGAAGCATGTGCACGTCAACCTGAGCTAGCACCATCGCTACAAGTTAAAATGTTTATCCTTGCTGGTCTAATCGATGCTGTAGCAATGATTGGTGTTGGTATCGCGATGGTATTGTTGTTCGTACTTTAATTTTATTTTTTGAACAGCTTACTATTTAAGGAGGAGCGGTTGTGAACTTAAACGCCACTCTTATCGGTGAATTAATTGCGTTTACGGTGTTCGTATTATTTTGTATGAAATACGTATGGCCACCACTAAACGGTGCAATTGAAGCTCGCCAGAAGAAAATCGAAGATGGTTTAGCTGCCTCTGATAGAGCCGAGAAAGACTTAGAACTAGCGCAACAGAAAGCTGCAGAACAGCTTAAAGATGCAAAGGCTCAAGCGGCTGATATCATTGAACAAGCTAAAAAGCGTGCCGTGCTAATTGTTGACGAAGAAACTGTTCGTGGTCAGCAAGAGCGTGAAAAAATTATTGCTCAAGGGCACTCTGAAATTGAATCAGAGCGTAACCGTGTGACAGAAGAGCTACGTAAGCAAGTAGCAACTCTGGCAGTGGTTGGCGCAGAAAGAATTTTAGAGCGCGAAATCAATCAAGCCGCACATAGTGACATCGTTGAAAAACTTGTCGCTGAGCTGTAATTAGGAGGGTATGAGCATGTCTGAATTGACTACTATCGCTCGCCCATACGCTAAAGCGGCTTTTGAACTTGCCGTTGAAAAAGGCGCTATTGAAAGCTGGAATGACATGTTGTTCTTTGCTGGCCACGTTGCCAGCAATGAACAGGCATCTACCATTTTAGCTGGATTGCCTACTGCTACCGCACAAGCTGAGTTATTTATTAACTTATGTGGTGAGCAGCTCAACGAACAAGGTCAGAACCTAGTTAAGGTGATGGCTGAAAATGGACGTTTGATTGCACTACCTGAAGTTGCCCATTTATTTTCTGCTTTAAAAGCAGACTATGAAAAAGAAATCGATATTGATGTGATTTCGGCAACACCTCTTGCTGCAGCGCAGCAAGAATCATTGGTAGCGGCACTTGAAAAACGTTTCGCACGCAAAGTTAAGCTGAATTGTAGTGAAGACGCTACAGTAGTTGGCGGTCTTATTATTAAGGCAGGCGACACTGTAATTGACGGCTCTTTACGCGGTAAATTAAATCGCTTAGCCACAACACTACAATCGTAATTGGGAAAAAGAGCATGCAACTTAATTCCACTGAAATTTCAGATCTGATCAAACAACGTATTGAGAAGTTCGAAGTTGTAAGTGAAGCTCGTAACGAAGGTACAATTGTATCTGTTACTGACGGTATCATTCGCATCCACGGTCTAGCTGACTGTATGCAAGGTGAGATGATTGAGCTTCCTGGCAACCGTTATGCTATCGCACTAAACCTTGAGCGCGACTCAATTGGTGCAGTAGTAATGGGTCCTTACGCTGACCTTACAGAAGGCGTAAAAGTATACACAACTGGTCGTATCTTAGAAGTTCCTGTTGGTGCGGGTCTACTTGGTCGTGTTGTAAACACACTAGGTGCTCCTATCGATGGTAAAGGCGCTTTAGATAACGACGGTTTTGAACCTGTAGAAAAAATTGCACCAGGTGTAATCGAGCGTCAATCAGTAGATGAGCCAGTACAAACTGGTTACAAATCTATCGATGCGATGATTCCAGTTGGTCGTGGTCAGCGTGAGCTTGTTATCGGTGACCGCCAAACAGGTAAAACTGCACTAGCAATCGATGCAATCATCAACCAAAAAGACACAGGCGTTAAGTGTGTGTACGTAGCGGTTGGTCAAAAAGCATCTACTATTGCTAACGTAGTACGTAAATTAGAAGAGCACGGTGCACTTGCAAATACTATCGTAGTTGTAGCATCAGCTTCTGAATCTGCGGCACTTCAGTACTTAGCACCGTTCTCGGGCTGTACTATGGGTGAATACTTCCGTGACCGTGGTGAAAACGCATTAATCGTATATGATGATTTATCTAAGCAAGCTGTTGCTTACCGTCAAATCTCATTGCTACTTAAGCGTCCACCAGGCCGTGAAGCATACCCAGGTGACGTATTCTACCTTCACTCGCGTCTTTTAGAGCGTGCATCACGTGTAAACACTGATTACGTAGAAAAGTTCACTAATGGTGAAGTGAAAGGTAAAACAGGTTCATTGACGGCATTGCCTATCATTGAAACTCAAGGCGGCGACGTTTCTGCGTTCGTACCGACAAACGTTATCTCTATCACCGATGGTCAGATCTTCTTAGAAACTGACTTATTCAACTCAGGTATCCGTCCGGCAGTAAATGCTGGTATCTCGGTATCGCGTGTTGGTGGTGCTGCACAAACTAAAATCGTTAAGAAACTAGGTGGCGGTATCCGTCTAGCCCTAGCTCAGTACCGTGAATTAGCTGCGTTCTCGCAGTTCGCGTCTGACCTTGATGATGCTACTCGTGCTCAACTTGAGCATGGTGAGCGTGTAACAGAGCTAATGAAGCAGAAACAGTACGCGCCAATGTCTGTTGCTGAAATGTCTTTGTCGTTATTCGCAGCTGAGAAAGGTTACTTGCAAGACATCGAAATCTCTAAAATCATGGATTTCGAAGCGGCATTACTTTCTTTCGCAAATAGCACATACGCAGAGCTTATGGCTCAAATCAATGAAACTGGTAACTACAACGCCGAGATCGAAGCGCAGCTTAAAGAACTTCTAGAGAAGTGCAAGTCTACGCAAACTTGGTAATTTAGTTATTAATGGTGTGCTTTATATCCTAAAGCACACCTTGATTCGGAGAGAGAGTCATGGCCAGCGGAAAAGAGATTAAAAGCAAGATCGGCAGTATTAAAAATACTCAAAAGATCACTAGCGCAATGGAAATGGTTGCTGCGTCTAAAATGAAAAAGGCGCAAGAACGAGTGGCTTCAAGCCGTCCATACGCTGAAAAATTACGTAAAGTGATTGGTCGTGTTGCTCAAGCAAATCTTGATTTTACTCACCCGTTCTTAGAAGAACGTGAAGTAAAACGAGTTGGTTATATTGTTATCTCTACTGACCGTGGTCTATGTGGCGGCTTAAACTCAAATGAGTTTAAGAAAGTTGCATTAGACATTAAAGCGTGGAAAGAGAAAGGCGTAGATGCTGATTTTGCTACTTTAGGTAGTAAAGCAGCTGGCTTCTTTCAACGTTTTGGTGGTCAAGTGCTTGCTAAAAAAGCAGGTCTTGGAGATAAGCCTTCAGTACAGGACGTAATTGGTCCGGTAAAAATAATGCTAGATGCATTCTCTGAAGGTAAAATTGACCGTTTATTCCTGGTATATAACAACTTTGTTAATACCATGAAGCAAGAGCCAATAGTAGATCAGTTACTCCCTTTGCCAAAAGCTGAAGAAGAAGTATCTACACATGCCTGGGATTACTTATATGAACCAAACCCAGAGGCTATTTTAGAGTCTTTGTTAGTACGTTTCATTGAATCTCAAGTATACCAAGGTGTAGTTGAAAACGCTGCCTCTGAACAGGCTGCCCGCATGGTTGCAATGAAAGCTGCAACTGATAATGCCGGTGACCTTATGGATGAGTTACAGCTTGTATATAACAAAGCTCGCCAAGCAGCAATCACACAAGAAATTAGTGAGATTTGTTCTGGTTCAGCAGCAGTTTAATGCTTCAGGCAAAGATTAACGAGAGGAATAGACATGAGTTTAGGTAAGGTCGTCCAAATTATCGGCGCCGTTGTGGATATCGAATTTCCACAAGACAGCGTGCCAGCCGTATATGACGCGCTAAAAGTAACAGATGGCGATTTAGCTGGTTTGACTTTAGAAGTTCAACAGCAGCTAGGTGGCGGTGTGGTACGTACTATCGCACTAGGTACTACAGACGGTTTACGTCGTGGTGCTTCAGTAGAAAACACAGGCGAAGCAATTCAAGTTCCAGTTGGTACTAAGACCCTAGGTCGTATCATGAACGTACTTGGTGAGCCAATTGATGAAGCAGGTCCAATCGGTGAAGACGAGCGTATGTCTATCCACCGTGCAGCACCTACTTACGAAGAGCAATCAAGCTCAGTTGAACTTTTAGAAACGGGTATCAAGGTAATCGACCTTGTATGTCCATTCGCTAAAGGTGGTAAAGTTGGTTTATTCGGTGGTGCCGGTGTTGGTAAAACCGTAAACATGATGGAACTTATCCGTAACATCGCAATCGAGCACAGCGGCTACTCAGTATTCGCAGGTGTTGGTGAGCGTACTCGTGAGGGTAACGATTTCTACCATGAGATGAACGACTCAAACGTACTTGATAAAGTATCGCTTGTATACGGTCAGATGAACGAGCCACCGGGTAACCGTTTACGCGTAGCGTTAACAGGTCTTACTATGGCTGAGAAGTTCCGTGACGAAGGTCGCGACGTACTTTTCTTCGTAGATAACATCTACCGTTACACACTTGCGGGTACAGAAGTATCAGCACTTCTTGGTCGTATGCCATCAGCGGTAGGTTACCAGCCTACACTTGCTGAAGAAATGGGTGTACTTCAAGAGCGTATCGCATCTACTAAGACTGGTTCAATTACTTCAATCCAAGCGGTATACGTACCTGCGGATGATTTAACGGATCCATCTCCAGCAACAACGTTTGCTCACTTAGATGCAACAGTGGTACTTTCACGTGATATCGCATCACTAGGTATCTACCCAGCGGTAGACCCTCTTGATTCATCTTCACGTCAGCTTGATCCACAAGTAATCGGTGAAGAGCATTACGGTATAGCGCGCGGCGTTCAAACAGTTCTTCAGCGTTACAAAGAACTTAAAGACATCATCGCGATTCTAGGTATGGACGAGCTTTCTGACGAAGATAAGCAACTTGTATCTCGTGCACGTAAAATCCAGCGTTTCCTATCTCAGCCATTCTTCGTGGCAGAGGTATTTACAGGTGCGCCAGGTAAATACGTTTCACTTAAAGACACAATTGCAGGCTTCAAAGGTATCTTAAACGGTGAGTTTGATGATATGCCAGAGCAAGCGTTCTACATGGTTGGCTCTATTGAAGAAGCTCAAGAAAAAGCCAAAAGCATGTAATTAGGAGGGTAGTATGGCAGCTATGACTGTACATCTTGATGTAGTAAGTGCTGAAGAGAAATTATTTTCTGGTTTAGTAGAATCTATTCAAGTATCTGGTAGTGAAGGTGAGTTAGGTGTTAACGCCGGTCACGCCCCACTACTAACTGCCCTTAAACCTGGTATGGTACGTTTAGTTAAGCAATTTGGTGAAGAAGAACTCATCTATATTGCTGGCGGTACACTAGAAGTTCAACCGAACATAGTGACCGTACTTGCTGATACAGCTGTTCGTGGTGAAGACCTGGACGAGAAAGCTGCAGAGCAAGCTAAACGTGACGCTGAAGCCCAAATGGCAAAAGGTGCATCTGCTGAGCTTGATTACAATCAAGCCGCAATGCAACTAGCTGAAGCAATTGCTCAGCTACGCGTTATTCAGCAATTACGTAAAAAGTAAGCCTATCTGGTTTTTAAAAGCCCACTTTATGTGGGCTTTTTTGTGCCACTAACTAACTACTTCAGCCTATCTGTAAATAAATTGATCGTTATGGCTAATATCTCATCATTATTACTTATATCTGCACGCGATCCTCGCTACAATAACCCTATTCTATTAGGTGTTACTTTGCTTAAGTTAAGATTCAGTAGTCATTGCTTAGCCTACTGAGTATTTGCACATGATGTGACTTACGTAATCTACTTTGCAGCACACTTATTCTATTAAGCTAAAACAACGGAAAAAGGAAATTGTTTTAATGGCTCTAACAACGGTTATTCTTGCAGCGGGTAAAGGTACTCGTATGCGCTCTGCTCTGCCTAAGGTACTGCATAAAGTGGCAGGTAAACCTATGGTGCAACACGTTATCGATAATGCCAATGCGCTAGGTGCTACATCGACTAACTTAGTTTATGGTCATGGCGGCGAACTATTACAACAACAATTAGCCGATAATAACGTAAACTGGGTGCTACAAGCTGAGCAACTAGGCACAGGCCACGCAGTGGCACAAGCAAACCCTCATATTAACGACGACGATACCGTACTGGTTTTATACGGTGACGTACCTTTAACTAAGCAATCTACACTTGAGCGCTTATTAGCAGCGACACCTAAAAATGGTTTAGCTGTATTAACCGTTAATTTAGCAAATCCAAATGGCTACGGGCGCATGCTACGTGTTGATGGTAAGTTAGTGGGGATTGTTGAGCAAAAAGATGCCAATGCTGAGCAGTTACTTATTAACGAAGTAAACACCGGCATTATGGCGGTTAATGGTAAGCTTTTAAAAACATGGTTAGGTAACTTGTCTAACAATAATGCCCAAGGTGAATACTACCTAACAGATATAGTTGCTATGGCGCATAGTGAAGGCGTAGAAATTACATCAGCACAGCCTGATCACCCAATGGAAGTTGAAGGTGCAAATAACCGCGTACAACTTGCAGGATTAGAGCGTGCTTACCAAGCATGGCAAGCAGAAGAACTCATGCTAAATGGGGCCACCCTTGCTGACCCTGCACGTATTGACGTACGTGGCGACGTTAAAACAGGTGAAGATGTCCTCATCGATATCAACGTTATTTTTGAAGGTACAGTAACCTTAGGTAATAACGTACAAATTGGTCCTAACTGCGTACTTAAAAACTGTAGCATCGGCGATAATGTTATTATTAAAGCTAATACACTAATTGAAGATGCATCAGTTGCGGCTAAATGTACACTCGGTCCATACGCCCGCCTTCGCCCTGGTGCAGTAATGGAAGAAGACTCGCACATTGGTAACTTTGTCGAAATGAAAAAAACCCGTTTAGGCAAAGGTTCTAAAGCAAACCACTTAAGTTACTTAGGTGATGCTGAAATTGGCGAGAAAGTGAATATTGGCGCAGGCACAATTACCTGTAACTACGATGGGGTGAATAAAGCAAAAACCATTATTGGCGATAATGCCTTTATAGGGTCTAACTCGTCACTGGTTGCTCCTGTAAATATTGGTGCTACAGCAACCGTTGGTGCAGGCTCTGTTATTACCAATGCCGTAGCGGATGATCAGCTAGCTGTAGCACGTGGCAAGCAACGTAATTTAGATGGTTGGAAACGTCCTGTTAAAAAATAGTAATGGTCATTACTTATTAAATATTTAGAGCGAGTTTTATAACTCGCTTTTTTATTGCCTAAATATTCTTAATTAATTAGACTATTAAATAAAGGACTAAAATATAACTCAAGGAAGTGTTACATGTCAGCTTATGCTCGCCGGGCAATCGTTGAAAGACAACGCCAAAGCCAAATAAAAAGTATTTTATCAGGTAATAATCATACTCTAATTCAAATGAACTCAGCTGAGTTTGTTGATTATATTATTTCTGCAAAAATGAAAGAAGGTAAATCTCGTTCTGAAGCGGTTGACTGGATTGATGGTGTATTAGCACAGCATAACTCAGCATCGAGTATTTGGGAGCGAATAAAAGATCCTCTAAAGACAGGCGCAGGCCTTTATCCTCTATTTGATGATGTGAAGGCATTAGCCATTATAGCTGTTGCAATGCAGCGCCAAGGTAATGCTTTCGGTAAGTTTAAAATAAAAATTTACAATGGCTCTCCTGCTATTATTATCAGTTCTTATCCTGGAATACGTGCTCACCTTACGGGTACACGTTATTTGGCGAGTAACCCTAAGCTATTCACTATAGGAGTGGGTAAGCTCGAAGCAGCCAAAGCGATGAAAACCGGCTTCGTTGTTAGTTTAATTATTTCAGTTACATTTCATGCAATCGACCAGGTTTTAAATGACCAAAAAACATGGCATGACTTAGTTGCTGGAATTGCTGTTGATATGGCTGTTGTTGGGGCTGCTATTGGAATTAGTTCAGGAGTAATTGCATTAGGAGGTTCATTGATTGCTGGTTCTGCAATAGCTCCATTGATAATTATTGTTGCTGTTGGTTTTTTATTTGCATGGGTTTTTCGTGATACAACTGTTTATGTCGATTACTTAACCCAACATTTGCATACTTGTGAAGAAAATATTCAAGCAGGTAAGGTTAGAATTAGAAATCAAATACAAAAATTAGAGAAAGACTATAAAGATAGTCCAGTCGATTTTATAAAAGGAATTTTTGGTGTGCCAACTTTAAACTTTACTAAGACTTACAAATAATGAAACTTTTAGAGTGGAAGCCTTTGGAGTTGAATTTCCAAGAGGCACGAAACAAGGAGAGGCTTTCTAAGATATTCCTGTTTTTTTTGATTTTAGGGGGAATCTATCTAGTAACAGCTACATTTTACTCTGAGTTTCGGTTACTTTTTTTAGATGATGGCAGTACCTCTTTTTTTCTTAAAGAAAGCAGTGGAAGAATTTTGCTGGTTTCTTTTCTTCCTTTCTGGTTTTATTTTCTGATCGCGACATTTCAATTCTTACTTAATTTTAGTTTTAAATTGTCCATGAGGTTGACCATGAAAAGTGGAATTTTGAGTTGTTTTTTTATGGTTATTGGGGTTATTCCTTTTAATTATTTTGTAGAATCAACATTAGAAGATAAAGGTTATTTTTTTTGTAATTGGTATACAGCTCCTTCAGTTATTGCCCCCGATGTTTGGTTGAAAAACGATGAGTTATGCTTACAAGATGGTTCTGTAATTACTAGTGATATTTATGATTGGTTTGAAATGCATAATGAAAAAGGAATTGAGCCAACACTTAATGAACTTGAAGTTTTTATACAAGAAACTAGAGCAGAGTATAATCGTTAAAATTAACTCAAAATTGCTGCAGTCGTTTTTATTTAAAATAACCAGCTAAGCTAAATAATTTTATAAAGGGATTTTTCTGGCTTCCAAAGGTAAATTTAACCCTAATAAAAATAAGCTATAAACAATGTCTATTTTAGAATGGAAAAAATCCGAAGAACGTTTTACAGAGCAAAGCTTCGAACATAAATTAATTGTTGTGATAGGCCTGTTTGCTTTTATATTATTTACAATTGCTTTATTTTATTTCTCTTATTATGGGTTTGTTGAAAATGTTTATTTTGATGAGTCGCTTTATTATATTCGAGAAAGCGGCTTGTTGGCTCCGATAATAGTAATGGTTCCATTTCCTGTTTTAATGACAATTGCAGGTTTACAAAAAGTATTGAACTTTCGCAATGAAAAAACAGTAAGGTTAATGGTAAAGCTTATGCTGCGCGCAATACCTTTATATATAATTTTATCTATTGTTAATAGCTTTTACATTGAGTCTAAATTAACACGTGAGGGATATAGCTTTTGTAATTGGTATACCAGTCCATCATTCAGAGGTCCCGATGTTTGGTTAAAAAATGATGAGTTATGCTTACAAGATGGCTCTGTCATAACCAGTGATGTTACCGATTGGTTTGAACAGAAAAATCAACAAGGTATTGAGCCTTCCGTTGATGAGTTAAAAAAGTTTATTAAAATAACTCGAAAAAGGCGCGATGATTATATAAATAATATGTAGCGGCCATTCTGATTAAATAAGCTAACCCCCACAAAAAAGCGAGTTTTATACTCGCTTTTTTATTGCCTAAATATTCTATAAATAAAAATGCCATACTGTTGTCATTCCTGTGTGTTGATATTTAACTAATACAACACTAAGGAAAAAAATAATGTTAAACAAATCAATAATAGCCCTTTCTTTGCTATCACTATTAACTGGTTGCTCACTAGATGGTGATGACGGCCAAGATGGCGCACAGGGTGTACAAGGTACAGCGGGTAATAATGGCGAAAACGGCACTAATGCAAACTCAGCTTTAAATATCAATCTTATTGGCCGCGCAGTACTCAATGCACAAAACCCGGAAGGAGCAGCTGAAATAGTCGCCTACCAAGCTTCTAAAAAATGGATTTATACTATTAATAGCTCTGGTGATGAGGCTGTTGTGAATA
This sequence comes from Pseudoalteromonas sp. P1-16-1b, assembly GCF_001401785.1. Lineage (GTDB taxonomy): Bacteria > Pseudomonadota > Gammaproteobacteria > Enterobacterales > Alteromonadaceae > Pseudoalteromonas > Pseudoalteromonas undina. The sequence goes on from NZ_LKGQ01000023.1 coordinate 59,904, forward strand.
TTATTCCTGCAGATACGTTCGACACCGCTGCATTAGTAAAAGATAACGAAGGTATTGTAAGTGTAACTAACCTATCCTCTGCTATTACGCTCTCACTAAATGAAAATACACCCGGCGATGCAAACAGCATTGCTATCGATGCAAATAACCAATTATTAGCGGTAGCAATGGCTGCTACAAACGTAGGTGAAGCTGGCCAAATAGCGTTTTACAATATTAGCGGAGATACACCTGCATTTATTAAAAATGTAACTGTAGGTGCCCTACCCGACATGGTGGCATTTAGTCATGATGGTGCAAAAGTAGTGGTTGCTAATGAAGGTGAACCTAATGGCGACTACAGTATCGATCCCGAAGGCACTATTAGCATTATCGATATAACTAACGGCACTATTGCCGATAACGCTTTGAGCATAAACTTTCAAGATTACAATAATAAGCAAGCTGAATTAGAAGCGCAGGGTTTAGTGTTTGCCAATCCTACTGGACGTACTATTAATGGTAATTTAATAAATACCACCGTCGCTATGGGTTTAGAGCCAGAGTATGTGAGTATTTCCAAGGATAATAAATACGCCTATGTCTCTATTCAAGAAAATAACGGCCTAGCTATCATCAACCTTGAAGATAATTCCCTTGAGCTAAAAGGGCTCGGTTTTAAAGATTGGTCAAACTTACAATTTGACGCTTCAGACAAAGACGGCGGTGTTAACTTTAAATCATACCCTGGTTTATATGGCATGTATCAGCCAGATACAATTGCAAGTTTTAGTTGGAAAGGAGCCAACTTCATTGTATCTGCCAATGAGGGTGATGCACGCGAATACTTTTTTGATGCCAGCGATGAAGCTGATTGTATAGCCAAGGGGGGCCTTGATTATGACGCTAAAGATGGGTGTTTGGCATATATAGATGAAAGCCGCGTAGAAGATCTAGCTCTCGCAGCTAACTTCGATTACTTAAATAACGATGATAACGACATTGGTCGTTTAAAAGTTACAACAGTAAAAGGTGATAAAAATAATGATGGCCAATACGAATCTCTTTATGCCTATGGCGCACGCTCATTTACCATTTGGGATAGCAATGGGCTGGTGGTGTTTGACTCAGGCGATCAAATTGCACGGGTGACCGCTTCTGTTCATGGTAACGCGTTTAATAACAACGAAGATGAAAACAAAGGCGATACACGCTCAGATGATAAAGGGGCAGAACCCGAAGCGCTAACATTAGGTAAGGTTGGCGATAGGTTGTTTGCTTTTGTTGGCTTAGAGCGTATGGGCACACTAATGGTGTTTGATATAACCAACCCTTACGATGTGAAATTTCAAGACTACTTCTATAATCGTGGTTTAGAACCAAGTGCAGATATAAGTGGCGACCTTGCTCCTGAAGGAATGACATTTGTTCCTGCAGCGCAAAGTGCAACAAACGAAGCACTGCTCATAGTAGGTAATGAAATCTCAGGCTCAATTGCCGTATGGGAAATAACAACTCAGTAATTAATAAAGTGTTATGTAAAAGCGATTAGCAGTTATCTATAAATCGCTTTTACTTCCTCCCCCTCTTGCAATCATGCCTTATGTGAATGCTTTTTAATCAAAAACAGCTCTGCAGCCCTTTGTTTGTATGGTTACTGTACTAAATTGAAATTAATTTAATAAAACTGAAATAAAGCATTGACCCTCTCCAGAATATCCCTATAATGCGCATCCACTGACCCGGCAGGCAGCAATGAAAAGCGCTGAACAAATGGTAAGTAAGTCGAATAAAACTTAGCTTTTAAATCTTTTAAAAGAAACTGAAAATTAAGTGTTGACAAAAAAATAGGAAAGCGTAATATGCGCAGCCCTAGCGAGATAAAGTTTAACACTTTAATCGCAACGTTCTTTA
>NZ_LKGQ01000024.1:0-58678 GCF_001401785.1 Pseudoalteromonas sp. P1-16-1b
CACCTGACCCCATGCCGAACTCAGTAGTGAAACGAAACAGCGCCGATGATAGTGTAGCATTTGTTATGTGAAAGTAGGACATTACCAGGATCCAATTAAAGAAACCCGTTACAGCAATGTAACGGGTTTTTTGCTATCTGGGGTTTAGTAAATAGCCAAGAACCCATGCCAAACTCAGTAGTCAAACAAAACAGCTCGAAGGCGAGCCCCGCGGAAGGCCGCCCCGACACAATGATAGTGTGGCATTTGTTATGTGACTTTCTACCGCTGTGGGCACCATGACATTACGAGGATCCAATTAAAGAAACCCGTTACAGCAATGTAACGGGTTTTTTGCTGTTTGGGGTTTAGTAAATATCTAAGAGCCCATGCCAAACTCAGTAGCCAAAAAAAACAGCTCGAAGGCGAGCCCCGCGGAAGGCCGCCCCGACACAATGATAGCATCGCATTTGCTATGTGACTTTTTACCGCTGTGGGCACTGCGATATTCTACTGCGCTGTCGCTACGATGTAGCCCACCGACTCCAATTGAAGACATCAGATTAAAGTAAAAAAAGTCGGAACTTAAAGCCCTTACTATGGTTTGCTTATGCTGTAATAGTTTCGAAGTTTGTATTGAAATATTTTTATTGATATCAGCGAATCCCCTATTTGCTCAACATTACCATGCGGTTATGGATCTGACGTGTTAAAATTTAGTTTTAGATTTCGTATTATTGAGGTGTCGATTGCCAACGAGTGATTACCAACGAGTGTTAAATGAGATAACTCAAGAGGTTAAGCCTTTACTAACGCAGGGTAAAGTTGCCGATTATATACCGGCATTGGCAGAGGTTTCTCCTGAGCAGTTCTCTATTGCTATTTATACTACGGACGGAGAAATTTTCTGCGCCGGTGATTGTGAGCAACGTTTCACAATTCAATCTGTATCTAAAGTAATGACTCTGACATTAGCGTTGCAACGCTATGGCGATGAATTATGGAATAGAGTTGGCAAAGAGCCTTCTGGTACGGCGTTTAACTCTCTGACACAGCTTGAGTTTGAAAAAGGGATTCCACGTAACCCATTTATTAATGCGGGAGCGATTGTTACCTGTGATGCTCTGTATAGTCGTTTATCTGCACCTATGCACTCTATGCTTGAAACATTTCGCGATTTATCAGGTAATCGCAGTATTGTAATTGACAAGCAAGTGGCTAACTCAGAATATGAGTTTAGGCATAGAAATGCGGCAATGGCACATTTAATGAAATCATTCGGTAACTTTGAGAATGAAGTAGATGATGTCCTTTGGTCGTATTTTAATTTTTGTGCCATAGAACTTAATTGTATTGAACTTGCCAAGGCGTACAATTTTTTAGCCAATAAAGGGATAGATTACAGCTCGAATAAACGAGTACTTTCTAGTCGTCAAAACAAGCAACTAAATTCGTTGTTGTTTACCAGTGGGTTATATGACGCAGCGGGTGACTTTGGTTATCGTGTTGGCATGCCAGGTAAATCGGGTGTTTCTGGAACAATATTAGCGGTGTTACCGAATAGATTTACAGTGGCAGTCTATTCACCAGGATTAAACTCTTTTGGTAACTCAGTGGCGGGAATAGCAGCATTAGAGCTGCTATCTAAAAAGCTTGATATATCGATATTTTAGCTTTGTTTAGCGTAACGGGATCTTATTGATCCCAATACACTTGTTCTAAACAATCTTCGCGCTCAGGCAAACCACGAGATAAGCGAGGAGAGTGCTGTACAAGCACTTCAAAGCTTGCACGGTTAGCATATTTGCTAATTTGTGCGAGCGAAGAGTAGGTAATGGCTTGTTGCTGATGCTTTGCTGAATTAGCAACATTCAACTTATGATAAACATTCGCTGATAAGTCATGTAAAACCGCGGCTAAAGCACAGTCACCGGCACCATTGGTATTTTTAATCGAGTCAGGCCCACCCATAAACGGCGCAGTATGGCTATATGCCTTTATAGGATTCTCACAGTCAATTTTACGCATTGCACGTGAAAATTCATAACGATTAAAATCTGGTATAGCACCCGGTAATAATGGGTACTCTGTTTCACGTTTGCAGCTGTCATCAACAAAGCCAGCCATAAATAAGCCTTTTTCACCGGCTGTACAAATAACTAAGTCAACCCAGTCTAATGCTTTGTCAGCAGCAAGAAGTGGATCTTCATATCCAGTAATTGCTTGGCCTTCTTCTTCGTTCATAGCAAGTATATCAACATGCTTTTCTACAAAGTTAGCCCACCATGTCGGGTCCTGCTCGATAAGAAACTTAGTCCCTAGAGTTAATACCACCGGTACATTTGCATCGTTAGCGTACTTGATTGCTTGCATGGTCGCTTCGGTCATGGTTTCATCACCTTGAGTACGCATTAAATAAGCACTGATGACTAATGCTGATGAGCCTTCTATTAGCTCTTTATCAATTGACTCTGGCTTTAGGTAATTCATCAGGCCAGCACTAATAGCAAACGTGCGCTCACCTGTTTCATCAATCAAGGTAAAGCAACGGCCAATAGGACCATCGACTGGTTGTAAGTAGTCTAAATCTACACGACTTGAGTTATTACATAAAAATCGATAAGCATAACTGCCTATTTTTATATTTTCGCTCATTACGCCTAGTAGTACTGAACGATCATCAGCAAGTACGGAATAGTTGTGCATCGTGTTGCCAACGGTTCCTCCTGCGAATTCGTAATCGACCATATCGTTTAGTTTTAAGCGATCGTATAAAGCATTAGTGATGTCATTATCTATAACTTGCGACATCCCTCGGCGCAATTGAAATTCATCGAGAAAAGCTTGGTCAACCTTAGCTTCTATATCAACAACGATTTGATCGATCCCCGTAATATAGCTGCGGTGTAATCGTTCTGTGGCGTTAAGTTGATTGGTCAGTGGATCTTTGGCTTCCACTGGAAAATAATGTTTATGCCTGCGGCGTCCAGGAAATTTCATTTGCTACCCGTGTTGTGAGCTAAATAAAAAAAGCGAGAGATTATAGCGTAAATCCCGCCTTATGGGCCATGGTAAACCACTTAAATTTGTTTTATTTTTGCAATAAAGTGATCAATTACGCATTTTTTTACGCTAAGTTGGTATAATTACGGCATAAAAAATAGTTAAGTGATAATCATGACAGAGCCATTTGACGACCAATATTGGATGGAACAAGCCCTTGTGTATGCAAAACAAGCAGAGCAACTCAATGAGATCCCGGTAGGCGCCATTATTGTCAAAAATAATCAGTTTATAAGCGCGGGTTATAATCGCTCAATTACCGATAATGACCCATCTGCCCACGCTGAGATGATAGCGGTAAGAGAGGCCGGAAAAGTGCTTAACAACTATCGCTTAATTGACTGCACTTTGTATGTCACGTTAGAGCCTTGCTCTATGTGTGCAGGTCTGTTAGTGCACAGCCGAATTAAACGTTTAGTATTTGGTGCAGCCGATGCTAAAACGGGTTCTGCTGGTTCTATTATGAACTTGTTGCAAGAACCTCGTTTAAACCATCAAGTAGAAATAATGGGTGGGGTTTTAGAGACACAATGTGCTGAGACTATTTCTAGTTTTTTTAAGCGTCGCCGAGCACAAATTAAAGCCGCAAAGCTAGCCGCTCGCAACCTTAACAACGATTAGTCTGCAGCTGCTATTAAGGCGTCTAGCTCAGCCATTTGCTGCATAGCAAACATACGACGGCGCCAAATTATCTTTTTATGTAAGTTTCTTAACATCACTCGACGACGAGTGGCAGTTGAGTGTTTTATACAACGTTTAAGCTGATGTGTACGCCTACGTTTAAGCATTACTTATCCTTATGTGCTTGGTGATGACACCGATTTTAATACAATTGAGCCAGATTATTGAATAATTGATTGCAAGTAAACAACTATTTGCTGTTCTAACATGTAGCTAATATAGCGCGAAATTTTCATAGCGCTTTTATTTTTCTACGTCATCACTAATACGTTGATTTGCATCATCTGGTTTAATGCTTTTATCTTTTGTTTCTTTTTCTGTTTCGGAAGTTGGCGGTATAGTTGCCATTGCATTATTTTCATCTAGCCAAACTAGCGCATCGTAATAGCGACGAATATTATCAACGTAAGTCACTGCAACATCACCGCGAGCATAGCCATAGCGGGTATTACGGTAGTGACGTTTTTTTACTAGTAATGGTAAGCGCTTTTTAACATCAGCCCATTTATCAGGGCTAGCTCCCTGTTGTTCGGTAATTATGCGGGCATCATTGACGTGCCCCCAACCAACATTATAAGCGGCAAGTGCAAGCCAAGTACGATCAGGCTGCGGGATTCTATCAGGTATACGCTTGATTAATTTAGCTAAGTATTTCGCACCGCCACGTATGTTTTGTTCTGGTTCTAAGCGATTAGTAACACCGACTTGCTTTGCTGTGCGCCTTGTTAGCATCATAATACCGCGTACACCCGTTGGTGATTTAGCTCGTGGGTTCCACATTGACTCTTGATAACTCAATGCAGCAAGTAAGCGCCAATCAAGGCTACCCGCATATTGCACAAACCAAGGTTGATATTTAGGCAGTGTTTCTTTTATTGCATCTATATAGGCTAAGGTATTAACGTAATTAAACTGACGGACATGGCCAAAGTACTTTTCTTCAAGTACATAAAGTTGATTGTTTTGTTTTGCCTCACCAAAAAAAGGAACTAGCAATGCGTACAATGAGTCATCATTCGACTTCCTTAGTATCCATGCAATTGAATCATTACGCGTAACTGAAAAGCCAATACTCAAGTTAGGGTGATAGCGCCTAAATAACGCTAATGTATGAGAGTCCGCTAAGGTGTAATCTATTTCCCCATCAATAACGGCTTGTAATAACTCTTCTTCATCAAACTCTTCGGTTTCATTCCAAGTTAAATCTGGGTTGTTTTGTTTTATTTCTTCTAATGTTAATGAATGACTACTTTTAGCGATAACGGTGAAGTTTCCGGTTAAATCATCAAAATCACGAGGGCGTTCACGCCCTTGTTTAAAAACTAATTTTTGACTTATCGTTCTGTAAGTTGGGCCATAGCGGTAACGTTTGGCGCGCGCCTTGTTAAAAGTAAGCCCAGAGGCAATTAAATCGAGATCGCCACTATCTAAGCGCGCAAACATATCGGATAAATTAAAAAAGGGCACAATTTCAAGCTCTACCCCAAGGTAGTCGGCGAATGCTTGAGAGAGTTCAAATTCAAAGCCTTGTTCTCCTTGAACAGCTTGATAATAATTACTTGCACTGGCAAGTGTACCAACGCGAATTTTATTTTCTGATTTAATTTGGGCGAGCTGTGTTGACTGCTCTTGTGTGTTACAGGCACACAAAAGGATGACTAACGTAATGATTGTTATTAGCTTTATCTTCAACATATTCGCCTCTTTAGCATCGTATCTCCTGTTATAACAAAACTTACTGATTACGTCACTTACCGTTTAATCGCAGCCAGTAAAAAATAGGTGCAAACAAAAAGAAAAAGTTAATTTAATGAAAAGCGCATTTTTGAGTTAAATCTGAGAGTAATTTGGACTATAATACGCGCCTAAAATATCGTTCAATCCCTAACCCCGGGTGAAATTACTTATGTTGATCCTTCGTGGTGCACCAGCACTTTCAGAGTTCAGAGTTAATAAAATTTTAGCGCGTTGCCAACAATTGCAACTTCCTGTCACCAATGTATATGCCGAATACGCTCACTTTGCCGATTTAACATCGCCATTAAACAATGATGAGCAAACCAAACTTGAGAAGTTATTAACCTATGGACCAACAATTGCTGAGCATGCGCCAGCGGGTCAGTTGGTATTAGTAACGCCTCGCCCTGGTACTATTTCGCCATGGGCTTCAAAAGCGACTGATATCGCTCATAACTGTGGGCTTAAGCAAGTTCACCGAGTTGAGCGTGGTATTGCTTACTATGTTGAAGGTGATTTAAGCGCCGAGCAACTTACACAGGTTACAGCGCTTCTTCATGACCGTATGACCGAAGCTACTCATAGTAAATTAGAAGATGCCGCGCAGTTATTTCGCAGTGATGCACCTCGCCAAATGTCATCAGTTGATATTTTAGGTGGCGGCCGTGAAGCATTAGCCGTAGCCAATATAGAGCAAGGGTTTGCACTTGCTGATGATGAAATTGACTACTTAGTTGAAAACTTCATCAAGTTAGGGCGCAATCCTAACGACATCGAATTATTCATGTTTGCACAAGCAAACTCAGAGCATTGTCGTCATAAAATATTTAATGCTGATTGGACTATTGATGGTATTGAACAGCCAAAGTCGCTGTTTAAAATGATTAAAAATACCTTTGAGCATAATCCTGAAAATGTATTGTCTGCTTATAAAGATAATGCAGCCGTAATGAAAGGCTCAAAGGCGGGTCGCTTCTTCCCGAATGCGCAAGGTGAATATGCGTATCATCAAGAAGACATTGAAATATTAATGAAGGTTGAAACCCATAACCACCCAACGGCAATTGCGCCCTTTTCTGGTGCGGCAACAGGGTCGGGCGGTGAGATTCGCGATGAAGGTGCAACTGGCCGTGGTTCAAAACCAAAAGCGGGTTTGGTAGGTTTTACTGTATCTAATTTACGTATTCCAGGTTTTGAACAGCCTTGGGAGAGTGATTTTGGTAAGCCTGGCCGTATTGTTAATGCCCTAGACATTATGACTGAAGGCCCATTAGGTGGTGCTGCGTTTAATAATGAGTTTGGCCGTCCTAATCTTTTAGGTTATTTCCGTACTTACGAAGAAAAAGTAACGAGTCACAATGGTGAAGAGGTACGTGGTTACCACAAGCCAATTATGCTTGCCGGTGGTTTAGGTAATATTCGTGCTGATCATGTTCAAAAAGGCGATATTCCAGTAGGCGCAAAACTGATTGCGCTTGGCGGCCCTGCAATGAACATTGGTTTAGGCGGTGGTGCTGCATCTAGCATGGCATCGGGTCAATCAAACGAAGATTTAGATTTTGCTTCTGTTCAACGTGAAAACCCAGAAATGGAACGTCGTTGTCAAGAAGTGATCGACAAATGTTGGCAGCTAGGTGATGCAAATCCTATTGCGTTTATACATGATGTGGGCGCTGGTGGTTTATCAAATGCATTCCCTGAGCTTGTAGATGATGGTGGCCGTGGTGGTAAATTCCAGCTGCGCGATATCCCTAATGATGAGCCAGGCATGGCTCCACACGAAATTTGGTGTAATGAATCGCAAGAGCGCTATGTGCTTGCTGTGGGCGTTGAAGACTTTGCACGCTTTGAAGCAATTTGTAAGCGTGAGCGCGCACAATATGCAGTTATTGGTGAAGCAACAGAAGAGCGTCATTTAACGGTTGCGGATAGTCATTTTGATAACAGCCCTGTAGATTTACCACTGGATGTATTATTAGGTAAAGCACCTAAAATGCATCGTGATGTTACTTCGCAACAAGTAGTAGGCACTGCACTTGATATGGATGCTATTAATCCTGCGGATGCAGCGCAGCGTTTATTACGTTTACCAACCATTGCAGAAAAAACCTTCCTGATTACTATTGGCGATCGCTCTGTAACTGGTTTAGTAGCGCGCGATCAAATGGTAGGCCCTTGGCAAGTGCCTGTGGCTAACTGTGCAGTTACCGCAGCAACTTACGATACTTACCACGGTGAAGCTATGTCACTAGGTGAACGTACTCCAGCGGCATTACTTAATTATGGCGCCTCAGCACGTTTGGCTGTGGCTGAGTCTCTTACAAATATTGCTGGTGCTAATATTGGTGACTTAGAAAACATTAAGTTATCTGCAAACTGGATGGCGGCTGCGGGTCACCCTGGCGAAGACGCAGGTCTATATGAAGCGGTAAAAGCCGTAGGTGAAGAGTTATGTCCAGCACTTGGGTTAACAATCCCAGTAGGTAAAGATTCTATGTCAATGAAAACGACATGGAAAAATGAAGATGATACAACTGAGCAATCAGTAACATCGCCTCTATCACTGATTATTACAGCGTTTGGCCGCGTTGATGATGTACGTAAAACCGTCACTCCACAGCTGCGCACTGATAAAGGCGAGACATCGCTTATATTAGTTGATTTAGGTGCGGGTAAAAACCGACTGGGCGCATCAAGCCTTGCACAAGTATATAAGCAGCTTGGTGACGTTACTCCTGATGTAGACAGCCCTGAGTTACTAAAAGGCTTTTACAATGCTATGCAGGCGCTAGTGGCTGATAGCAAGTTACTTGCGTATCACGACCGTTCAGACGGTGGCTTGTTTACTACTATCGCTGAAATGGCGTTTACCGGACATACCGGTGTAACCGTAGATTTAGCGACTTTGACAGGCTCTGATATTGAAGCGCTTTATAACGAAGAGTTAGGTGCTGTAATTCAAGTAGCAAACAGTGATTTAGATGCTGTAAAAGCTGTATTTGAGCAGCATGGTGTTGCCGCAATTAGCCATGTGATTGGCTCGCTTAATAATGACGATAACATTGTATTTAATCGTGGTGAGCAAACAGTACTTAATCATACTCGTACTGAGCTTCGTATAATTTGGGCCGAAACAACCTATCAGATGCAAGCGCGTCGTGATAACCCTGAGTGTGCAAAGCAAGAGTTTGACGCTAAATTTGATGCAAAAGACCCAGGCTTAAACGTTAAACTTAACTTTGACTTAAACGAAGATATTGCTGCACCGTACATTGCGACAGGTGCTAAGCCACAAATGGCTATTTTACGTGAGCAGGGCGTTAACTCGCACCTAGAAATGGCTGCTGCGTTTAACCGTGCTGGTTTTGCTGCGGTAGATGTTCACATGAGTGATATTTTAGAAGGTCGTTTAACGCTTGAACAGTTTAAAGGTTTAGTGGCGTGTGGTGGCTTCTCTTACGGTGACGTATTAGGCGCGGGTGAAGGTTGGGCTAAGTCAATTTTGTTTAACGATATGGCACGCGATCAGTTCCAAAGCTTCTTCCATCGTGAAGATACCTTTAGCTTAGGTGTATGTAACGGTTGTCAGATGCTATCAACATTAAAAGAGTTGATTCCAGGTACTGAACATTGGCCGCGCTTTGTAACTAATAAGTCAGAGCGTTTTGAAGCACGCTTTAGTCTGGTTGAAATTCAAGAAAACCCATCGGTGTTCTTTAATGGTATGGCAGGTTCACGTATGCCAATTGCAGTTTCACATGGTGAAGGTCATGCAGAATTTGCAAATGATGCGGCAACTAAGGCTGCACTTGCAAGCGGCACCGTAGCAGTTAAGTTCGTTGATAACTACGGTAATCCAACAACACAGTACCCAGCAAACCCGAATGGTTCACCTGAAGGGATCACCGGTATTACATCAACAGATGGTCGTGCAACTGTAATGATGCCACACCCTGAACGTGTATTCCGTGCGGTTGCTAACTCTTGGCACCCAGATGAGTGGGCCGAGGATAGCCCATGGATGCGTATGTTTAGAAATGCGCGTAAAAATGTAGGTTAATATACACGCTGGATTCATGATCTAAATGTAAGATAAAAAGGCTGCCTTGTGCAGCCTTTTTTGTTTAGACTGTTCAAGGTTCAAGGTTCAAGGTTCAATAAGGATAGTATGATCAAACGCATCGCATGGGGAATCGTGTTTTTATTTCTGAGTGTTTTAACACTGGGTTATGTATTTCGTATGCCTATAACTCAATGGGCTATAGCGCCATCTTTGAGCCAATCTGGCGTTGAACTACATTGTTTAGATTGGTCACTAAACTCAAATATTAGCTTAAACGTAAACCGATTATGTTTGACTTACCAAGGCCATAAAATTGAGCTTGGTGGCATTGTGGCTGATACAAAAAAAATAACTGTTGGCCGCGCTAATCTTCGTTTAAATGATAGCGAGAGTGTCTCAGCAAGTAATAATTCCTTCAAAAAGCTGGCACTTAGTTTACCCAAAGAGCGGCCGAAAATTGATATCAAAAGATTGTTAATTACCCACCCACAACTTCATGATGAATTGGTAGTTAGCATTGGTGAAGAGAAGCTAAATACATTTGTGATTTCAGGTGATGCAATCGCAGAGGTAACAGTCAGCAATCATAAAATTACTGGTCACTTTAAGTTAGTTGATGGATTACTAACAAAGATAAAGCCGATACCCGCGCTTTCATTAAACAGTGGGCATGAGTTCACCTTTGATGGGTTATCCGTTGATATAAAATCAAACATAGATGCTGAGTTTACACAGCAATTTAGTAAATGCCCAGTAACGCTAAAGGCTTTTGGTGATATGAATATTTACTATCACTTTAACGATAAAAAAGCCTTGTTAAATACACAGCAATTAACCAGCTTGGTAACGTTTGATAGTGATTGTTTGGCGCTTATAAACAATCAATCACAGCGTGAATTTGTAGCCAAGCAACTGCCGTTAAAATGGCAATTGATGCTCAGTGATACGGTAAAGTTTGAAAACGGACAACTTGTTATACCGTCAATGCTATTAAACACTAAAAATAGTGAAACGAAGCTGAGCCTGAAAAACCTAGCAATTAATATTCAGCAGCCGTTAGAGTATGCCAAAGGCAATATTAAGTTATTGTTTATCAGTGAAGACATTGAGCATATAGAAATAGATGCAGCTTTAAATAACTTGGCTGTGAATGGCAACTACCAATTAAACGTCGATGAGCTGCCTGGTTTTTTACCCGCATCAGCTAAAAAGGTAGCAAGCACTGGCCTATTTCAAATAGAGAATGTTTTACAACATAAAAAAAATGCGAAAATAACCAGCGAGATTGGTTTTGCTGAGCTTAGTTTTGATAAATTAACAGTAAAGGGCTACAAGGCACAGTTTACGACTGAGATTGACGATAAACAAAATATCAACGCAAGCTTGGATAGCCATTTACGCTCAGCGGCTTATGAGCAATACCAAGTGCGTGGTGTAAATAATCAATTATCAGCATCTTCTAGTTTGGCTGTTGGCGAATTATTTGTCGATTTAAACAGTGAAACTAAACTTACCCAACTTAACAGTGACTTTTTAAACCTAAGTAATATTCGCATAAGCTCTAAATGCCTGCAAAGTCGGGCGCTTCAAGCCTCACATCATGTATTTATTGATGGTATTGAGTTGGTAGCCAGTCACCACATATCTGCTGTGGAACACCCATTTGAGATAACAGTTGCAGATCAAGCTGTGACTAAATTTAACCCTGTTTTACAGCAGTTTGAACCATTAGCCACGCTGACCGATGGTAGCTTTAATGGGGTTGTTCGCGGAGATGTTAATTTACAGCAGGCTGATTTTGCATTTCAAGTCGAACAGGTAAGTGGCTTATACAACGATTATTTAGCTAAGCATTTTAGCACTCGCTTAACGGGTTCTTATGATTCAGGGCAGCTTAATGTGGCTCCTACTACATTTGAATTAAATGAGTTACGAGCAGGTGCTGTTGTGAGTAACATTGTCGGTAATTTTAGTGTTGAGAACTCTATTGCTCGCGCTGAAAAAATAACTGCTGATGTACTTGGTGGTCGTTTTGCTTTGGATAGCTACAAAGTGACGGAAAAAGCGCAGCAGTCTTTGGTCACATTTGAAAATATTGATGCGAGTAAACTTATTACCTTAGATGATAAATCAGGCATTACACTAACTGGTCGAGTGAATGGCCGCTTACCTGTTTACTTTGATCAAAAAGGTATTTCGGTAAAATCTGGTGAATTATCTAACAAAGGAACAGGTAAACTAGTTATTACTGACAATGCAGCTTTTGATGCAGTTAAAGCTCAGCAACAAGAACTGGACCCGATTTTAAGCTTGTTGGAAGATTTAGACATTCAGAGCTTAAACAGTAGTGTTGACTTAAAGCCTGACGGTTGGCTTTATTTAGGTGTAAACTTAAAGGGATACAATAAGGAACAGGCGCAGCAAGTTAACTTTAATTACAACCATGAAGAAAATGTTTTTACACTCTTAAGAGCATTGCGCTTAAGTGATGAAATTACTCAAAAAGTTGAACAAGAGTATTCAACAAAAGGAACTAAAAATGACTAAATGGCTGATAATACTTACAGCACTGGGGTTGCTTAGTGCATGTACGCACCGCGTTGAAGTGGCAGCGAAAGAGCCTATCACCATTAATTTAAATGTGAAGGTTGATCATGAAATTCGCGTAAAAGTTGATAAAGAGCTAGATGACTTATTTAGCGATGACAGTGAGTTATTCTAAGGAGCAATTATGAGTTTATTAAAAAATAAAAAGTTAAACGTGATCACACTTTTAAGTGCCGCTTTATTGTCATTTTCTGCTTGGGCAATCAGTTTAGATGATGCTAAAAACCAAGGGCTTGTGGGTGAAGATAGCTCAGGTTATTTAGGTTTGGTTGTACAAAATGCAGAGGCTAAAGCGGTTGTTGATGAAATTAACGCAAAGCGCAAAGCACAATATTTAAAACTTGCGAAAAAGAACAACTTGTCACTTGCTCAAGTAGAAGCACTAGCGGCGGCAAAAACCATTGAAAAAACCCAAGCAGGGCATTTCGTTGAAGTTAATGGTGAGTGGGTTAAAAAATAACTCTGCGCATTATTAAAAACCAAAAACCGAGCTTATGCGCTCGGTTTTTTGCAATTTTTAAGTAGCTGCTGCCAAAAGTGAATTCCCTTACGGCGAGCTAAGTTGATATTGTGTTCAGGAATTGACTCCGGCTCGTTGTATTCATCTAGTGCCGCGCTCATACTTGCTTCACGTATTAAGTGTAAAGTAGGAAAAGGCGAGCGATTAGTATAATTTGCAGCGTCATCTTCATCACTATCAGCAAAAACATAGTCAGGATGAAAGTTTGCAATTTGGTACTTCCCCTCAAAACCTTGTGCAACTAATAGCGCATTGGCTAAGTCAACAAGGTCTAAAAAATCTTCAAAATCAGTAAAGCCATTATCAAATATTAACAAAGTTGTTTCACGCTGAGGATCACGGTCAAGCTGGGTACATTGTTCAAGCATATCCATAACAGCATCATCAATTTTTGAGGTGTTACTAATGGTGTAGTGAATGCAGTTATTTTCAACTTCTTTACGGGCAAATGGACAAAAATTGTATTTTACAATCACAGCGCTTACCCATTCACGGGTTTGAGATATAGCTAAGTTGGTCACGATTTTGGCTCTAAATAAGGAGTTATAATGGCAAGCGTTTTGGCAATAGCGCCTTGGTTTTTAGCAACGCACTGAGCTGCTTTACTGCCAAGAATATCACACGCTTTGGTGTTTTTAATCAAGCGAAGCAATGCAAGCACCAGTTCGTCAGTATTTTCAACCACATGGGCGCCTTTGAGTTTAATAAGTTCAGGGTAAACATGGTCAAAGTTGTAGGTATGAGGGCCGGTAAGTACACCCACTGAAAAAGCTGCCGACTCTAATGGGTTATGGCCACCACGACGAATTAAACTGCCACCAATAAAACTAATATTAGCGGCACCATATAGATATTGTAATTCACCTAATGTGTCGGCTAACACAATTTGTTCATTATTATAATTTTTTTGACTGCGACGACTAAAGCTAAGATTCGAGTGAGTCAGTAGCTCTGCAACTTTATCAAATTGTTCGGGGTGACGTGGCGCAATGATCAGTAAAGCGTCAGGATGTGTTTCTAGTAGTTGCTGGTGGGCTGCTAAAATAAACTCATGCTCTATAGGGTGTGTAGAACCTGCGACCCATATAAAGCGTTCTGCTTTTTTATAATATTGCTTTAAAGAGGCTACTTTATCGAGTTGTGCAGTGGTTGGGGTAATATCAAATTTTATTGATCCCGTTACATGGCTTTTTTCAGCAGGTAGCCCTAATTCAATAAAGCGATTTGCATCGGTTTTGTCGTGACTTGCAAGTGCGGTAATTGATTGCATGATACTGCGAGTTAGCTGGGCCACTTTTTCGTAGCCTTGCTGAGACTTTTCAGATAGTCGTGCATTAACTACCAATACAGGTATATTTTGTTTGTGCGCATTAGCCATTAAGTTCGGCCATAGTTCAGTTTCTAAAATACAGAGTAATTGCGGTTTTACTCGTTTTAAAAAGCGAGTGGTGGCCATTGGAAAATCAATGGGTAAATAACTAACAGCAACGCTGTTTTTAAATTGTGCGCTAACTTGCTCTCGTCCTGTTGGAGTATTGCAGGTAATTAAAATATTTAACTGCGGTTGTTCATGTTGTAGGGCTTTAATTAAAGGGGTTGCAGCTAACACCTCGCCCACAGAAGCACAATGAAATACAGCTGGTTTGTTGTTTGAAAATAAAGCGCGGCTTATGAAGCCAAAACGTTCCTTAAAGTGAGCGCGATATCCTGCGTTTTTTTTACCTCTTAGTACATATAAGTAAAATACAATCAGTGGGCTAATAATAATTAATGCGAGTGAATAAAAAATGCGTGCCATACTGTTGCTTTGTATAAATGAAAGTGGCGCTAGTTTAGCGTGAAATCGTTTTTTTCTAAATACACAAATATAAAATAGCAACTTGAAAAAGGTAACAACGATAAAAACCTTCTTTATCTGAATAATAACTTTCTACCCGTACTTTAATTTAGTTATATAGAGGTGATTTGGCTATAAAATTATGGAATAATGAAATTAATTTTTCCTGCCATTTCAGTTCCAAGAGGAATATCTCATGTCAATTATAGATTCAGTGGCAACTAGCTACCTAGAAAGTTTAAATCGTCACCAAGTATTGTTCGAAACCATGGAGGCGTATCATCAAGAGGTAATGCAGTTGTTAGAAGCATGTCATAGTGCTTTACAGGCTGGTGGTAAGGTTGTTTGGTTTGGTAATGGCGGCAGTGCGGCTGATGCTCAGCATTTGGCTGCAGAGTTTGTGGTACGTTATAAGTTAGAGCGAGGACCGTTAGCGTCTATTGCTCTAACCACAGACACCTCTATTTTAACAGCGCATAGTAATGACTATCATTTTGACACAGTATTTGAACGCCAAGTACAGGCGCTATGTAAACCTGAAGATATTGTAATTGGCTTAACCACATCGGGCACCAGTAATAATATTAATTTAGCGTTAGAAGCCGCTAATAAAATAGGAGCATTCACTGTTGCATTTACAGGTCGCGATGGGGGGAAAGTAAAAGACATCGCCAAGTTACCTATTATTATTAAAAATGATGAAACAGCCCGTATCCAAGAGGCGCATATGTTTATCGGCCATTGGTTGTGTGAAGCCATGGATATGGTTGTTGCGGAGCAGCAGTAATGGATTTATCGCTATTAAAAAACTTATCAGCAGCGCGTATTTTAGTGGTTGGTGACGTTATGCTAGACCGCTACTGGTATGGTGATTCTGGCCGTATTTCGCCGGAGGCACCAGTACCCGTTGTAAAAGTCAGTAAATTTGAAGACAAAGCCGGTGGTGCCGCCAATGTGGCTAAAAATATAGCCCGACTAGATGGCAAAGTGGGTTTACTTGGCCTAATTGGCGAGGATGAAAGCGGACAAATTTTAGAAAACATTCTAGAGGGTGAAAAAATAAATTCACAGCTTGTGAGTGTATGCGATTTGCCGACTATTTCTAAAATGCGGGTGATCAGTCGTCATCAACAAGTTGTGCGTTTAGATTTAGAAGAGGCTTTTAATGAGTCTCATAGCCAGTTGTTATTAAATCGATTAGAGCTGGTGCTGAGTGATTACGACTTTATTGTATTTTCTGATTACAACAAGGGCTCACTCGCGCTAATCCAAAAAATGATTTCGGTTGCTAAAGATGCAGGTAAAACCGTGCTTGTTGACCCTAAATCATCTGATTTAGAGTTGTACCGTGGAGCTGATTACATAACCCCTAATTTAAATGAGTTTAAATTAGCGGGTGGTCAGGTTGGTTCAGAAGAGTTGCTTGCTAGCAGCGCGCGTACCCTGATTAGTGATGCGGGTATTAACGCCATGCTACTAACACGCTCAGAACAAGGTATGTCGCTAATTGATGCAACGCAAAAGCATGACTTTGCAGCGCAACAACTCGAAGTAAGTGATGTAACCGGTGCGGGCGATACTGTTATTGCTACATTAGCTGTAATGCTAGGTGCGGGTATGACCGCCAAAGATGCAGTCGAAATTGCAAACTTAGCTGCCGGTATTGCAGTAAGTAAATTGGGAGCGGCTACGGTTTCTCCTGAAGAGTTGAGCCGCAAGTTAGGCCAATACTTACAAGCCACTGGCGAGCATTATCAAACCCCATTTGATGATGTATTACAACATATTGAATTTGCAAAGCAAAATGGAGAAACCATTGTATTTACTAATGGTTGTTTTGATATTTTGCATGCAGGCCATGTGCGCTATTTAGCGCAAGCTAAAGCGCGTGGTGATAGATTAGTGGTTGGTTTAAATAACGATGAATCCATTGCCCGTTTAAAAGGCCCTGAGCGCCCAATTAACCCATTAGATGAGCGTGCTATGGTTTTAAGTGCATTAGCCTCAGTTGATTGGGTTATTCCGTTTGGCAGTGAGGCTGAAAATGACACACCAGCAAAGCTAATTGAGCAAATTAGCCCAGATATTCTTGTTAAAGGTGGTGATTACACTGTTGAGCAAATTGCCGGTGCTGAGCACGTGTTGCGTCATGGCGGAAAAGTAGAAGTGCTTGAGTTTTTAGATGGTTGCTCTACATCAAAAGTGATTAGCAAAATTAAAAGCTAGCTAGTTAGTGAAATAAAAAAGGGGATAAACTTTGGTTTATCCCCTTTTTTAATGCTTGCAAAACTAAAAGTTATATTCGAACTTTGCAAATGCAGACGTATCGTTTTCTGCTCCATCGTTATTAGAGGCAAGTCCGCCAAGGGTTAAGCGCCCCCCCATGGCAAGCATTCTGTAACGTACTTCAAGCTGTTTAGAGCTAAATGCTGTTTTGGTAATCGAGTTACCTAAGTCTGGGTTATTTGGGTATCTATCACGGTTGTCGCTGTTGTAGTCTACATCACGTAATTTTACTTGCCAGTCAGTTCCGCTTGAGAGTTGCCCAAGTACGGTTAACACTAGCGATTGCGCATCATTATCATAGGTAGAGCCGATAGGGCGACCATGGTAACGATACCCTGATTGGTAATCAGTGTGCTCATAATAGCAGTTTTCGGTCGTTGACCCCGCAGAGCAAGACACACCTGTATCAATATATTCTAAGTTGACTAGTAAATTCTGCTCGTAAACGCGATGTGTTGTTTGTAAGCCAAATAAGTACGCTCTATCAGCTGGTTTAAACTGTGAGCTCGCATCTTCACCAATCGTGCTGGCATAAACGGCATAAGGTTGGTTAAATAATGTGTCTGACCAACGAATATCAATACCTGCTAATTGATTACCTATTTTTGATTCTAACTGGCTATCACAATTAGTAGTGCCATCAACACATTTTGTATCACCGGTAATCATATCAATAAAGTCACCAGCCGAGCTTGGTTGTCCCTTACCAGCCCATTGTGCTGACCAGCTCAGTGCTATTTCTAATTGTTGAACGGGGCGAAAGTTAACCCGAGTGCTCCACAATAACGCATCAGGAATAACGCGGGTTGATTCCAGCTTAGCCATTTGTGCAGTAAACCCCCACTGACCTATCCAACTTAACCAAGGTGTTTCAAAGGCACTACTTTGCTCACGAGAAATACTAATGGCAGGTAAAGGTTTTGCATTACCAGACATAATTAAGCTGTTATCAACACCCGGCCCCCAAAATTGCTCAACGGCACCTGCTCTTACAATCCAATTACCCATACGATACGCTAAATAGCTGTCATCTAGAGAGGTATCATTGCAGTCTTTTAGTGCTTGCTCGTTTTGAGCTATATCATCAGTTGTTTTACCGTCGACTAAGCAGTTTTTGCCATCACTACGATGATTAATCGCTATTTTAGCTGCAAAGTTATGTCCTAAATAAGCGTAGGCAGCAGTTAACTCTGATTCTTGGCTATTGGTGGCACCAAAGCTAGTGGCTACTAGAGGATCTGAGCTGGCAAATGCCGAAAGCTGTACACTATGCGAACCGCTATTTTCTGACTTATAACGATGTTTTACACGTAATAACGCATCCTGCAGGCGAGGAGATAACTGTTCTAACGAAGTATTGTTTACATCATTAATAAAGCTTTTCCACATTAATGGGTACGTTGTTACTGGCGCTAAAATTATACCTGCATCGGCAAGCTGTTGTATATCTGCTCTAAGAGCATAATCATCAGGCTTTACCCAAGGTTCAGCATTTACGGTTGTAGTTACGGCACAAAAAAGCGAAGAAAGTATAAAAAATTTGTTTCGCAAAGCTCAGATCCTTATGATTGAAATTGCTAACAAGTTTAGCAATCTACGTCCTTTATTGCAGTAATTAAATCAACTCATTAAAGAGATATTAGAAAAAAATATTACTATATATTAGATTAAAACACCGCGGCTCTATCGCTAAAAAGATGGCGTTGATATACTCGCAGCAAAGAAAAAATAGAGATAGTAATGAGCAACAAACGACTTTTATTTATTCCCGTGTCATCGCCAGAAGGTATTGGTGAATATATGCGCTCGTTACAGCTAGCTCAAACCTTAAAGGCTGAGTATGGCAAGCAGTTAGATATTCATTTTATTTTAAATAAACATACGGCTTATGCTAAAAACTGCCCATTCCCTACCTTATTGTTAAATCAATCGGCAACAAAAGAAAATACGCACGTATGTCAGTTTATTAAGCAATACAAACCAGATGCGGTGCTATTTGATTGTGCAGGACGCGCTGAGCAAATGAAAGCTGCAAAAAAAGTGGGTGCTAAAGTTGTTTTTATTTCACAGCATGCAAAAAAGCGAGCAAAAGGTTTAAAGCTTAATAGAGCGGGCCTTATTGATACTCATTGGGTGGTTCAGCCTGATTACTGTATTGAACCTCTTTCGTGGTATGAAAAGCTAAAATTGAGCATGTTGTCTCTGGCCTATCCTGCTAATGTTGGGCCATTTACAGTGTTTGCATCAGCGCAACAAAAATCCGATGCACTAACCCGTTATCAATTGAAAGAGAAAGAGTTCTTTATTGTTAACGCAGGCTCTGGTGGGCACACTCTTAATGGACAAAACTGTGCTGATATCTACTATAAAGCAGGACTGAATATTGCGAAAGAAACAGGTTTAAAAGGGGTTGTGGTGTTTGGTCCTAATTACACTAAGTCGTTACCTAAAAGCGATGAGTTAATTTGTTTGCCAAGCCAAGAGGGGACTGAATTTTTAGCCTTACTAAGTCAGGCTAAGGTGGCATTATTAAGCGCGGGCGATACTTTACTTCAAGCCATTGCTTTACAAACGCCAACGATAGCATGTGCTATTTCAAAAGATCAAAATGAGCGAGTTGTTCGTTGTGCGAGTACCGGTGTTGTTAAAGAGGCTGAGCTTGATATTTTAGATATTACCCAAAAAATAAAAGAGCTACTCTTGGAACCAAATTATAATAATACGGTTGGCCAATACAAGTCGTTAGAAAGTGTGCATAGCTTTGATGTCATAACGAAAGGAGTAAAAGCGTTGTTAATAGGAAATAAGCTATGAATATTGTTATTGTAATTGACTCCCTCGTTGGTGGTGGCGCTGAAAAAGTAATGCTTACTTTGGCGCAGGAAATGGTATCAAAAGCCCACAATGTGACTATTTTGTCATTGGCGCAAAATATTGAATATGACATTCCAAACACCTTATCTGTTGAAAGTTTATTTTCAGGTCGAGCAACAAAAGTTGATCGATTTTGGCAGATAAAAAAGAATGTTAAAGTATTAGAGACATGGTTTGAGCAAAAGTTACTTCAACTTGGTTCTATTGATTTAGTACTTTCTAATTTAGATCGTAGTAATAACTTATTAGCAAAAAGTAAAATAGAAAATATCCATTTTGTTGTTCATAACTCAGTTAATGCTGAACTTGCTAGGCAAAAAAAATTAGGTCCATTTTCTTATTTATATCTTAAAAGAAGCAAACAAAATTTAAATGGGAAGTCTTTGATCTGTGTTTCAAAAGGTGTTGAAGAGGAAATACGCCAGAGCCCTTTAATTACCCCCAGCGCAATGACAACTATTTACAATCCTTTTAATTTTAAAATTATGAATGAGCAAGCAAATGAGGTAAATATCAACATACCGACCTCTCCTTATCTTATTCATGTTGGACGATTTGCTAAACAAAAACGTCATGATGTTCTGTTTGCTGCATTTGCTAAATTAGATAAAAAATATAAATTAGTATTATTGTGTAATAAGAAAGAGAAAGCATTTAAGTTAGCCAAACAATACGGAATCGAAAATCAACTTATTGTTCCTGGATTCGAACAAAATCCTTATAACTGGATTAAGCAGGCTAAAGCTCTTGTATTAAGTTCTGACTTTGAAGGGCTACCAACCGTATTAATTGAAGCTATAGCCATAGGTACACCCGTGGTAAGTACTAATTGTAATTTTGGTCCCAATGAAATATTAACCGAAGAATTAAGCAAATATCTGGTACCAACAGAGCAAAGTGACTTATTAGCAAAGGCCATTGAAGACGTTTTAATTGATAGCCCCGATATGAAAAAGGCCACTATTTTGAAAAAGGTCTCTGCAGATGCTGTAGCAGACCAATATTTAGCAATGGCGCGCTGAATATTAGCATTCGAGCTCTTGGTTATAGTCATTATGTAATGTTTGCCAATCGTTTTGCTGCCAATGAAAGTGGCTGTTGCGGCTTTGCTCTTTTAAAAAGGAGCGCTGTAGGCGAGACATGTTGCTTTGTTGCCATTTTTTATTGGGCACTTTTATTTCGCCACGGTCAAAGTCGATAATGTAAACGTCGCCAGAGTCATCAAATAAAATATTATTAATATTTAAATCAGCGTGATACACCCCTTTATTATGAAATTGGGCAACAGTTTGTGCTATTTTTTTTATCTCAGCTTCACTCAATGTGCGCTCAATCAGTATATCTAATATACTTTTAGCGCCGCTGATTGCTTCAGTAATAATATCACCTCGGTAAATGAAGCCATGTCGGCTCACTTTAGCTGCAATGGGCTTTGGTACATTTAAACCTAACTCTATTAATTGCGTCATTAAGCTAAATTCTTGATAAACGCGGGTATGCTCAAGTCCCCAATATAAATATTGGTCACTAAGTAGCTTGCCTATGAAGCCGCCACGCCAATAATGGCGTAACACAGCCGTTAAATCTGCGTGTTTAAAAAACCAAGCAGTTGCACGCCCTTTTTTAGCCCCGACAATTTTTTGCTGTTGTTGCCAGAAATCGGGGTCAAACCAATCTAACTCTATTTCGGTGCTATATTGAGGGTGGCTTAAAATGACATGGTTATTTTTGATGTGTTGATTAAACATAGCTCATAGGATTCGCTTTAATATGTGCATATATTAACGTGTTTTCAGGCTAAGGATAAGTACTTGCAATGACGCGATTATAATTTAAGATCGGGTTTTATTATTTTACTCCCAAGGAAACGTGTGACTTCAGCGCCTACTTACACTTCAATTTGTATTTTACGTCTTTCTGCTATTGGTGATGTATGCCATGCAGTGAGTGCGGTACAAGCAATTCAAAAAGCGCATCCAAATGCTAAAATTACATGGGTGATAGGGAAAGTCGAGGCGATGCTGTTAGCAGATTTGCCTGGCGTTGAGCTTGTTGTATTTGATAAAAAACAAGGTAAAGCGGCACTGAAACAGTTAAAGCAAACCTTCCAAGGGCAGTGTTTTGACGTACTGCTTAATATGCAAGTGGCTTTAAGAGCTGGTTTTGTCGCTCGCTGTATTCCTGCCAAAGTTAAAATTGGTTTTGACTGGGCTCGTTCAAAAGAGCTGCATAGTTTATTTATTAATAAACGCATTAAAGCCCAATCTCAGGCGCATGTTTTAGAGGGATTTAAAGGCTTTGCTCAAACGATTGGTGTTGATGATTATGTCCCTGTTTGGAATATGCCCTACACCGACAAAGATCAAGCTAAAGCTGATGAGCTGTTAGGTGACGATTATTTATCACATAAGCTATTCGTTATTTCGCCAGCAGCAAGTAAAGCACAGCGTAACTGGTTAGCCGAACGCTATGCCGCGCTTGCGGATTATGCACATACACAGGGGTTTAAAATAGTATTAACTGGTGGACCGACGGAACTGGAAATTAATTTAGCAAATAACATCATTAAACACAGTGATTCACCCATTCTGAACTTGGTGGGTAAAACAAAACTCAAAGAATTATTGTGCGTACTTAAGCGTGCAGACTTAGTACTTGCGCCCGATACAGGCCCAGCTCATATGGCGGTGACTGTGGGCACGCCTGTTATTGGCTTATATGCGCATTCAAACCCAGCGCGAACGGGGCCTTATTTATACCAAGATTACGTGGTTGAGGTTTATCACCAAAACTTATTAAAGCACACAGGTAAAACCGCCGAGCAATTACCTTGGGGTACTCGGGTTAAAGGCGATGATTTAATGAGTCAAATAACCACGGATGCAGTAAAAGAAATGTTTGACCATGTTATTAAAAAAGAGTCGTTATTATGAATGATAAACACATAAATAAGGCGCTTTTTTTAGACCGTGATGGTGTAGTAAATGTTGACCATGGCTATGTATTTAAAAGCGAAGAGTTTGAATTTATAGAGGGTGTGTTTTCAACGTGTAAAGCATTTTATGACGCGGGCTATAAAATAATTGTTGTAACTAACCAATCAGGTATTGGTCGAGGTTATTACTCAGAAGCCGATTTTTTTGCCCTTAACACATGGATGAAAGCGCAGTTTACTCATCATCAAATTGAGATTACTGATGTTTATTTTTGTCCACATCATCCTAAAAATGCATTGCCAGCGTATTTAACAGATTGCGATTGCAGAAAACCAGCCCCCGGGATGTTGCTGCAAGGAATAAAAGATCATCATATAGACCCTACACTGAGTGTCATGGTAGGGGATAAATTAGGTGATATGCAAGCTGCTATTAGTGCCAACATACGCACTAAAGTGCTAGTTCGTTCGGGGCAAACGTTTGACGAGCAAGCCGCAAAATCTGCAGACTATGTTTGTGACTCAATCAAGGAACTTCCTGTTTTGCTTGCTGATCTCATTTAATATATATCTCATGCCTGTAAACTGGCAGCTTTTCCTGCCAATTAGCTAATTTGCGACGAATGACAAACAGTGCAATTTGGCGCTTAAACTTTTACAATACCCCCATTATAAATAGCAGCAACGCGTCTGCTGTTTAACCCGTTCAACCAAATGGAGATCACAGATGAGAGCATCTGCTTTTTTTAGCCAATTACAACAGCAAATTGAAGACGTTAAAGCTGAAGGTTTGTACAAAAATGAACGTGTTATCACTTCACAGCAGCAAGCTCAAATTGAAGTGGCATCAGGCGATAAAGTTATTAATTTTTGTGCTAACAACTACTTAGGTTTAGCTAACAGCTCAGAACTAATTGCAGCTGCCCAACAAGGCTTAGATGACCATGGCTTTGGTGTTGCCTCAGTGCGTTTTATTTGTGGTACCCAAGATATTCATAAAACGCTTGAGAAAAAAATCAGTCAATTTTTAGAAACTGAAGACACCATTTTGTACTCATCATGCTTTGATGCGAATACAGGCTTGTTTGAAACTATTTTAGGTGCAGACGATGCGATTATTTCTGATTCATTAAACCATGCATCTATTATTGATGGCGTGCGTTTATGTAAAGCAAAACGTTTCCGTTATGCAAATAACGATATGGCTGATTTAGAAAAGCAATTAATTGCAGCCGATGAAGCCGGTGCTAAAACTAAACTAATTGCTACTGATGGCGTGTTCTCAATGGATGGCGTCATTTGTAATTTAGAAGCAGTGTGTGATTTAGCCGACAAATATGACGCGCTTGTTATGGTTGATGACTCACATGCCGTTGGTTTTGTTGGCGAAAACGGTAAAGGTACGCCTGAGTACTGTAATGTACTCGACCGTGTCGATATTATTACTGGCACCTTAGGCAAAGCGCTTGGTGGAGCTTCTGGTGGTTATACTTCAGGCAAAAAAGAAATTGTTGAGTGGCTTCGTCAGCGTTCACGTCCATACTTATTCTCAAATTCATTAGCGCCTTCAATCGTAACAGCGTCAATCAAAGTGTTAGAAATGCTTGAAAATGGCGGTGAGCTTCGCGCTAAGCTATGGTCAAACGCTAAATACTTCCGTGAGCAGATGGAAACGGCAGGTTTTACCTGTGCAGGTAAAGATCATGCGATTATTCCAGTGATGCTAGGGGATGCAAAAGTGGCGTCACTTATGGCTGATAAACTATTGGCTGAAGGGATTTATGTAACTGGCTTTTCATTCCCTGTTGTACCAAAAGGTCAGGCGCGTATTCGTACCCAAATTTCTGCAGCGCACAGCAAGGAGCAGCTTGATACAGCCATTGCAGCATTTACCCGTATTGGTAAAGAGATTGGTGTTATTTAATTTTCTTGTTAAATCGCGGCTAAAGTCGCGATTTTTTAATTGAGTGTGGATTATGAAAGCATTATCAAAGTTAAAAGCAGAGCCAGGCATTTGGATGACAGATGCGCCAAAGCCTGAAGTAGGTCATAACGATCTGTTAATTAAGATTCGTAAAACGGCTATTTGTGGCACCGATGTTCATATTTATAAGTGGGATGAGTGGGCACAAAATACCATTCCTACGCCTATGGTGGTTGGCCACGAATACGTGGGTGAAGTAATTGACATGGGCCAAGAAGTGCGCGGTTTCAATGTTGGCGACCGTGTATCAGGTGAAGGTCATATAACCTGTGGTCATTGTCGTAACTGCCGTGCTGGTCGTGTTCATTTATGCCGAAATACAACCGGTGTGGGCGTTAACCGCGAAGGTGCATTTGCTGAGTACCTAGTGATCCCAGCATTTAATGCGTTTAAAATCCCAGATAATATTAGCGATGAACTGGCCTCTATTTTTGACCCGTTTGGTAATGCAGTACATACCGCTTTATCGTTTGATTTAGTGGGTGAAGATGTATTAATCACTGGTGCAGGCCCTATTGGTATTATGGCTGCAGCTGTAGCTAAACATGTAGGTGCACGTCATGTGGTTATCACCGACGTAAATGAATACCGCCTAGACTTAGCGCGTAAAATGGGCGCAACGCGTGCTGTAAACGTTGCAAATGAAAAGCTTGAAGATGTAGCTAAAGATCTAGGTATGACCGAAGGCTTTGACATTGGCTTAGAGATGTCAGGTGTTCCGAGTGCATTTAATGCCATGCTAAATAACATGAATCATGGCGGCAAAATTGCCATGTTAGGTATTCCACCTTCAGATATGGCGGTCGATTGGAATCAAGTTATCTTTAAAGGCTTAGTGATCAAAGGTATTTACGGTCGTGAGATGTTTGAAACTTGGTACAAAATGGCCAGCTTGATTCAATCAGGACTTGATTTAAAACCAATTATTACTCATCAGTATTCAATTGATGACTTCCAAGCTGGCTTTGATATGATGATTTCAGGCCAATCGGGTAAAGTAATTCTTAACTGGGATTAATAATCCCCTGTTAAGAGAATTAAAGGCGGCATTTGTCGCCTTTTTTGTAATTATAAGAGAGCACTATGGCATTTAAACATATATCAATCGCACAAACCCTCGAACTACTAGACAAAGAAGATGTGGTGATTGCTGATATTCGCGATCCTAATTCGTATCAGACAGGGCACATTCCTGGCTCTGAAGCGCTTTCAAATGCAAATATCGCCCAATTTATGATGGAAAAAGAGTTTGACCAGCCGATTATTATTGTTTGTTATCACGGCATGAGCTCACAAGGTGCTGCCAGCTACTTAGTAGAGCAAGGCTTTGAAGATGTTTACAGCATGGATGGTGGTTTTACTGCGTGGGAAGCCGCTTACAAGGATAAAGTAGCACGATGATAGAGCTTGGTAGCCTAACTAATCCCCGCGCTGCACAGGGCTTTATAGATTACCTAAAAAGCCAAGGGCTTTCAGGGCAAATTCGTACTGAGGATGGCCATACGCTTGTTATTAGTGTGGCACCTGAAGACTTTCATGCAGTGCAGCCTTTATGGAACGAATTTGCTAAAAACCCTAATCATGAGCGTTACCAACAAGCATCATGGCAAGTAGGTACTACGCAGTCACCGTTAAAGTATCAAGGGCAGTCACTTAATTTAGTCGCTCGTTTTAAAGCCTTAAGCTGGCTTAATCAAGGTGTTAGTATTCTCAGCATTGTTGTTTATATTGCCTTTTTATTTGGTGCGTTTGAGCCTATTTATATGGCGTTGCAGTTCAATCCTGCGTCACCACTTACCTGGTTAACACCCGCTGTTGTGCATTTTAGCGCTATGCATATTGTGTTTAACTTAATTTGGTGGGTATCACTGGGTGACAACATTGAAAAGCAATGTGGTAAGTCGAGTTTAATCGGGCTGTTTTTAGTTACCGCTTTAATAAGTAATTGGGCACAGTACTTAATGGTCGGTCCTAACTTTGGTGGGCTTAGCGGTGTTGTATATGGGTTGTTAGGCTTTTGTTGGATTTACAGCGCGCTTAACCCTAAACAGCCTGCACTGGTTACAACCGCAATTGTTGGTTTTATGCTGGTATGGTTAGTACTTGGTTTTGCAGATGTATTATTTGTTGGAATGGCTAATTGGGCACACTTAGGTGGGCTTGTTAGCGGTATGGCTTTTGCCTATACCGCTCAGCTTTTTAAAACAAAAAGCGCCTAATGATATAAATATTTAGTAAATAACAGGTCTCGGATTATTTCTTGGCCTGTTTCTTCCTTAAGTAAGCTTTTTAGTTTTTCTGCGCTTTTAAGGCGAATTTGCTCACGCCCTGTTAAAGACTTTATTTTGTTTTCAGGCTCTTTTGATAATATCTCTACTAGCGCATCACGTAACAGCGGAGTGTGGTGTTCTACAATGGCAATATCGGATGTTTTGTTTAGCATTAAATCTACCGTGACGCGAACGTAACCCATTTTTTTACTTGATGGACCAATGTAATTGGTAATAATGTCTGGCTCAAACCCAAAATAACCCACAGTAGACTCAGCACGTGCTGATAAGCTAGTTAGGCTGACTAAAAGAATAAAAAGGCCTGTAAATACTGTTTTTTTCATTTCAAAAGCGTTTCCGTAAACTGGTTACAAATAGTTTATACTTATTAGTAAATAAGATACAGCAAGATGCTGTTATTTGTTGTGTTTGTAAAAGTACTCTGGATTCAAGTTTGGGATAGGCAATAGCGAGAGTCAAATGCTGATTAGCTTTTTATGACACAGGATGTGCTTGGTATTGAGTAAATCGCGCTTTTTCAAATTCGTTGGCAATGTTATGATCTCTTTGATTTTTTTCAAGTAGAGTTATTGTGATTACTTTTCCTCTTTCTTTATCTGCTGATTGGCAGAGTACCACTCAAGTAACTGGCTTATCTAACGCTGAGAAAGAGTGGTTATTTGAACCGCATTCTTTAACGGCTAAATTAAAAAGTCAGTCTCAGCGTTTTGCTGTAAAAGTGTTGAGTGAGCAAAAAGTAGACCTTTCTCAATCACAGCAAACGCTATTAAGTAAGCAGGTAAGTACAGTACTTAACCGTGAAGTGTTACTGTTGTGTGATGAACAACCGATTGTTTATGCTCAAAGTTGGTTGCCAGTAACAAGCAATAATACAAACAATCAGCTGCACAATATGGGAGAACGCCCGTTAGGTGATGTAATCTTTCAAGATCCTGCGTTAAGGCGTACTGATATTGAAATTGCTCGCTTTGATGGTAATCACTCATTGCAATCACTGGTGAGCGAACTTAATTTACCGAATCGCTCTTTACTGGGCAGACGCAGCGTATTTTCTTTACATAACTATCAATTTTTGGTCTGTGAGGTTTTTTTACCAGGAGCTTACTTATACTCATGAAACTAGCCGCTTTGTCTGTTAATCATATTCCCTATTACATCCAGTTAATGCGAATTGATAAGCCCATAGGCACTTTATTGCTACTTTGGCCAACTTATTGGGCACTATGGATAGCGAATGATGGTCTGCCTAGCTTAACGAATTTCATTGTGTTTACCCTTGGAGTAATAGTTATGCGAAGCGCAGGATGCGTTATCAATGATTTTGCCGATAGAAAAATTGATGGCTCAGTAAAGCGTACTTGTCAGCGGCCGCTAGCGACCGGAGCGGTAAGTAGTGGCGAAGCAATTAGTTTGTTTTTATTACTCGTTGTCATCGCTTTTATATTAGTATTATTGCTTAATACCAATACTATTTTGTTATCGTTTGGTGCGCTTGGATTAGCGTTTTGTTATCCCTTTATGAAACGTTACACGCAACTTCCACAGGTTGTATTAGGGGCTGCTTTTGGTTGGGCAATTCCTATGGCATTTATGGCATCAACAAACTCATTGCCTGTGCAAGCTTGGTTGCTATTTATTGCCAATATTTGCTGGACGGTGGCTTACGACACTATGTACGCCATGGTTGATAGAGACGATGATTTAAAAATAGGAGTAAAATCAACCGCTATTTTATTCGCCAGTTATGACCGCCATATTATAGCGATACTTAACTTTAGCTTTTTTGCGTTGATGGTTTTAATTGGGTTGATGAACCAAATAGGATTTAGTTTTTGGTTGGGATTAGCTATTGCAGCAATGTTACTTGTGTATCAACAGCGTTTGATTCATTTACGCCAGCGAGATAATTGTTTTAAAGCATTTTTAAATAACCATTACGTAGGACTGGCTATTTTTATTGGTTTATTATTTTCTTACCCCGTTTTTGCTTAACGGGGTGGGTCGATAATGCCACTAATTGACGCGTTTTTTCTGAACCAACCAGCAATCGAATAGCGGTTATCAACAGCAGGAAGTACTTCATGTACAAAGCGTTCGCTTTCAAATAATACCAAAGTGCCTGCCGTGGGTTTTATTACTATTTCTATGTCTTTACTTTTAGGCTTGTAAATAACTAGCTCTCCACCTTCCTCTGGAGAGTTCAAATATAATACGGTAGTAAAAACACGGTTTGAACGACCTTTAAATGCATCTACATGTTTTTTATAAAAATCACCTTGCGTATATTTTGCATAGTGACATTCATAATCAAACAAACCCATAAAGAAAGTTCGATTAAGCGTATTACGAACTGCTTCCATTACTTGCTGGTAGCCAAGTTGTGCATTTGAACTGCCATCAAACCAATAGGTTTTGTCTTTACGAACTGTATTATCAATTTGCAAGTTATTTAATCGACCAATACCAGCAAGGCTAAAGTGTGGATTTATTCTGTAGCAATCTGCCATTAAATCAAAGATTAGGTCACTATCAATGGCGTTTTCAATAATGGCATAACCATGCGTTTCAATCTGCTCTAGATAAATTCCAGAAGCTGTAAAGTTGTTCATTAACGCTAGTCATAATAGTAGGGAGCGTTAGTTTAATGTAAAAAAACTTTAAAGCTACAAATTTATCGCGTTCACCAAAGCGCATGGTGTAATGTTATGCTTTTGAGACTTTATTTATTAGCGAGAGTAAGTGGTCAACATGCTCACCTGCTTCTATTTGTTGGCTGGTTTGCACAATAAGTTGCTCATGGCTAATATCGTTATTAGTCTTAAGCTGAATTAGATTGTGGTTTTCTGCCACAGAACTGGTGTGTTCAATACCGGCAATGGCAAAATGGTCTGACTTTTCAAGTCCGGCCATTACCTGATCAATACTGCCCACTTTAATAGTTGATACTTTATTTAATGAGTCTATTACTTCATTAAGCATTGATTGCACTTGTTTTGACTGTGAAAAACAACTGAACATTGGATAACTTTCGAGTTCTTTTTTACTAATATCGCTTTTATTTGCTAAAGGATGTTGTTTTGAACAAAATAAAATAAGCTGATCAGGTAATTGTATGTCGCTACCAATGCTATTGACTATTTGCGAGCATACACTAATGTCAATTTCACCCTGAAGTAACTTTCTATGAAGCTCAGTTTTGTTTTGTAGCTGCATTTCGATTTTAATATGCGGGTATTGGCTTAAAAATTCACCGCAGGTAATTGGTACTATGCTGCTGGTTGTTGTGGTGTAACCAATAACCAATTTTTTCTCTTCAGTGCCATTAATTGACTGAAAAGCGCGATGTTTTATTTGCTCTAGCTCATTGAGGGTATTTTTTGCAAAGTCGAGGAAAAGTTCGCCTGCTTGAGTTAATTTAACCGAGCGAGTAGAGCGGGTAACAAGTTCGTAGCCAAGCTCTGTTTCAAGAGTTTGAATACTACGAGTTAACGCAGATGTGCTAATTTGGGTTTGTTCTGCAGCTTGCCTAAAATGACGAAGTAGGCCAAGCGCTACAAACTGTTCTAATTGTTCAAATCTCACTATATAGTCCTTTTTTATAGGTAAGCTAGGGGAATTGCAGATTAAAGACTGACTTTATATCCCTACAGATCAGTTGAAATAATGTTTTTAACCACCTCCTTAGATTAACTTTCTTTTCATCGTATTTAAAGAGAATAGTTGCTAAAAGTTGTTATACCTTTGGGTAATGTTAAATAACTGTAGGGTTTTATTATTGACCAAGTTTATGCAATTTTATAACAGCTTCTTAAAGTCTCGGTTTGTTAATTACTGTTTTTGCTTTTAGGGTTGGGCTCAATAAAATTTTTACTTACTCGGTTACTTAAAGGCTTATTTTCAATGTTTTGCAATTCAATTTCTATGGCATCACAAGAGATGTGAATTTCAAATAATGAAGTAAGCAAAGATAAGCTTAAGCAACTTAAACTGACACCAAATAAAATAATGCCCGTGGTATTAAATTCTATAAATAATGCGAACATAGATAGCGTACATAATAAAAAAGCAGCCACTCCGTATACTTGCATGGTTCTTATTAATTTTATTCGCTTTCTAAGGTTGGTTATTTGCGCCACCACAACAGGACGAATAGATTCCCCTTCACGTGCATTCAGTTCTCGTATTAGTTGCGCTAGCACTAAAAATCGGTTTGTATAGGCGAGTAACAACAACGAGATTGCTGGAAAAAGTAAACCTGGAGTAGTTAGCGTCATAATGTGTCCTTAAATCATATTATTTGCTTTAGGTTACGCAGGCAAATTGTACACATAAAGTAAATGAGGTGGATATTGCAAAATATTAATAATAGCGATTCAAATATAACATCATTTGATTGGGTTACGCTTTATAACGCAGAAAATAGTTTAGAGGCCAATATAATAAAAGGATTGATTCTGAATGCGGGAATTGAGTGTCAAATTAAAGGTGAAATGCTGCAAGGTGCAATGGGCGAGATCCCGTTTGAGCAAACACAAGTAAGTGTGCAGGTTTATGCGATAAAAGAGCGCCATGCACGCGAAATATTGGTAAACTATCAGCAAGTAAAACAATCCGCTCCAGATTGGGTGTGCCCTAACTGTAATGAGCATAATGGATCAACATTTGATTTTTGTTGGTCATGTGGGACTTTAAAGAATGACAAAAGCGAATAATTTTCAGCGTATTAGAGAGTTAAATTACCTGCAAAAAGCGGTATTGGCCAGTGCGTTAATAGAGCGTATGTTGCCTAATTATGGACTATTTAGTGAGGCTACCGGTTTTGGCGATGAGGTTATTTTGCGTAATGCTTTAAATGTATGTTGGGAAAAGATACTGCTTCCTAAAAGTAAGATTGATTTAGAAAAGCAAGTCGAAAAAATTGAACCTAATGTACCTGAACTTGCTGATTTTGATATGTTTGGCACTTACCCTGCCATTGACGCTGCCACCTCATTATTGAGCTTAATGCATGGCCTTTTAGCACAAGACGAGCAAGAATTTGTTAATGTGAGTAAAATATCGCAGGCAACTGTGGCTCGCTTTATTGAGTATCAAATGACAGTTGAAGGGGATGTTGCTGATAATAAAGCAGTGCGTGAACACCCACTAATGCAATACGAAATAGAGGTATTAGGTGAACTAATTGATTTTGTAGAAGCTATGGGGCGTATTACTGCTGAAAATGTAAAAGCATTGAAAAAGCATGTCCTTGCTGATGGCCAAACTAACATTGGTTTAGCACTTTAAGTTATTTGTTTTAAACACCTTGTTAGGTGGCAGGAGAATTAACAATGCGAATTTTAGGCATTGAATCATCATGCGATGAAACTGGTATTGCTATTTATGATGATGAAAAAGGGCTACTGGCTCATCAATTATATAGCCAAGTAAAAGTACATGCTGATTACGGTGGTGTGGTACCTGAGCTTGCATCTCGCGATCATGTACGTAAAACATTGCCGCTTATCGATGCGGCATTTGCGCAAGCTGGCTGTGGACCGGAAGATTTAGACGGTATTGCCTACACCGCAGGACCTGGTTTAGTAGGGGCTTTGTTAGTAGGTACCTCAATTGGTCGCTCTTTAGCGTATGGTTGGGATATTCCTGCGGTGGCAGTACATCACATGGAAGGGCATTTATTAGCGCCAATGCTTGAGGAAAACGTTCCCGAATTTCCATTTATTGCTTTACTCGTATCTGGCGGTCATACCATGATGGTAAAGGTTGCGGGCATTGGCCAATACGAAGTATTGGGTGAGTCGGTAGATGACGCTGCAGGTGAAGCATTTGATAAAACGGCTAAATTACTTGGGCTTGATTACCCTGGCGGTCCTCGTTTAGCTAAAATGGCTGAGCAAGGCGTTGCCAAACGATTTGTTTTCCCGCGCCCGATGACAGATAAGCCTGGTCTTGATTTT
This sequence comes from Pseudoalteromonas sp. P1-16-1b, assembly GCF_001401785.1. Taxonomy (GTDB): domain Bacteria; phylum Pseudomonadota; class Gammaproteobacteria; order Enterobacterales; family Alteromonadaceae; genus Pseudoalteromonas; species Pseudoalteromonas undina. Next base: position 32,815 of record NZ_LKGQ01000024.1, read on the forward strand.
AGCTTTAGTGGCTTAAAAACCGCCGCTTCGATTGCTATTCGTGAAAATGATAGTGACGAGCAAACTAAAGCAGATATTGCCCATGCATTTCAAACAGCCGTTATAGATACTTTAGTGATTAAGTGTAAGCGAGCACTAAAACAAACGGGTATTAAACGTTTAGTAATAGCCGGTGGTGTAAGTGCTAATACGCAACTACGTTTGCAACTAGAGCGTGTGATGCAAGGTATGAAGGGCGAAGTGTATTACCCACGCACTGAGTTTTGTACCGACAATGGCGCAATGATTGCTTATGCTGGTATGCAGCGTTTAAAAGCGGGGCAGTTTGCTTCGCTTGATATGAAAACTAAACCGCGCTGGCCAATCGATAGTCTAGAAGCAATATAGTTAACCAGAACCTAGGTTAGTTATTACTTCTTATCATTTGTAGGGGCTTGTTTAGTCCCTACTTTTGGCTCTTCACCCTTAAATAAACGCACAATATTAGTGCGATGCCTAATAATGATCAGTAGCGTAATAAAGGTCACCGGTAAGGTATATAACGGCTTTATCCACCATGTATATAAAGGTGCTAGCGTTACAGCTACTAACGCTGCAAGGGATGAGTAGCGGGTAATCGCGACAATAATCAGCCAAGTACCAATCAATAACCCACCTAAAGAGAGTCCTATCGGCAGTAACGAGCCAAATGCTGTTGCGACCGCTTTACCCCCTTTAAAACTAAAAAACAATGGGTACATGTGCCCTAAACATGCTGCAACCGCAATTAAACCAAGCTCTAGCGGCTCAAGTTTTAAAAAGTAAGCGCCCCAAACAGGGATAGTGCCCTTTAAAATATCAAATATTAAAACTAAGCATGCGGGGAGAGCGCCGCCTAAACGGTAGACATTGGTTGCTCCTGGGTTATTGGAGCCATTTGTGCGTGGATCGGGAAGTTTGAATAGCCGCGACACTAAAATGGCCGATGAAATCGAGCCGAGCAAATAGGCTAATACAAACATTAAAATGACTAACACGCGCTTCCTTATTTTTTAATCATTACTTTTAAGCTATTATTGGCGTCAAAATTTACGGGCTTCTTAAATTACTCGCAATTTTGTAACTATTCTATTGTAGAAGTAATTTTAGTATATTTAAACACTGATTAAAGTATATACAGTATTAATTTGATTGATACAATATGTAATTAACTCAGTGACTTGTTACAGTCATTTGGAGTATCAATGGACAAGGTATTTATATCACAATTGCATGTCGAAACGATTATCGGGGTGTATGATTTTGAAAAGAAAAGTAAACAAAGCCTGTACTTTGATATTGAGATGCTAAGCGACATTAAGCCCGCAGCACAAAACGACGATATTAACTTAGCATTAGATTACGCTAAGGTGAGTGAGCGAGTTATCGAGCACAGCACTGCTAAACCAGTCGAGCTTTTAGAAACGCTGGTGGAGCAATTAGCGCAAATTATCTTAACCGAATTTAATACTCCTCAAGTAACAATAAAAGTTAGCAAGCCTGCTGCAGTTCCACAAGCGCAAACTGTGGGTGTAGAGATAACCCGCAATAAGGCTACGGCTTAAATGGCGCAGATATTTATTAGCCTAGGGTCAAACATCAATAAAGCTGAGCATATTCGGCGTGCTCTAGTGGCGTTAAATCAGCACTTTGAAAACACACATCACTCATCAGTATTTGAAAGTGAAGCTGTGGGTTTTGCCGGTAAAAACTTTTATAACTCAGTGCTTGCCGCCACCACTGATATGGCGCTGGTTGATGTGTGCGCGTTATTGAAACAAATTGAACGAGACAATGGCCGCCAAGCAAATGATAAAAAGTTTAGCCCACGTACACTGGATCTCGATTTACTCTTTTATGATGATGTAATTTGCGAGAGCCCAGCACAATTACCGCGTGACGAAATTACTAAAAATGCCTTTGTCTTGCAGCCTTTAGCTGAGGTGGCCCCTGATTTTTATCATCCGGTAGCAAAACAAACGATTGCCCAAATATGGAATGCATATAACAACCCTCAACAAAAACTATGGAAGGTGGAGTTTTCTAACCCATGAGTATTATAGAAATAATTGTTTTAGCCCTAATTCAGGGATTTACTGAGTTTTTACCTATATCGAGTTCGGCACACTTAATTTTACCATCACAAATTTTAGGCTGGGAGGATCAAGGGTTAGCGTTCGATGTTGCTGTTCACGTAGGCACTTTAATTGCGGTTGTTATTTATTTCCGTAAAGAAGTAGCCGATATACTCGGTGCTTGGTTTAAATCGTTTGGCGTGCAGGGCACAACAGATGATAGCAAACTAGGTTGGTGGATCATTTTAGGTACTGTGCCAGCAGCTATTTTAGGCTTGTTATTAAAAGATTTTGTTGAACTGTACTTACGCAGTGCATGTGTGATTGCGACCACAACAATCGTATTTGGTCTATTGCTTTGGTACGCCGATGCCAAAGGTAAGCAAATAAAAACAATCTATCAGTTAAACTGGAAAACGGCCCTCATTATTGGCTTTGCACAAGCCGTTGCAATGATCCCTGGCACTTCACGTTCAGGTATTACCATGACAGCGGGTTTAATGTTAGGTATGAACAAGCAAAGTGCAGCGCGCTTTTCGTTTTTATTAGCTATTCCAATCATTTCAATGATGGGTCTTTATTATACTGCAGAGCTTGCCCTTGGCGATCATATCGTAGATTGGACGGCATTATTGTTAGGTGTAGTGCTGTCGTTTTTATCAGCTTATGCTTGTATTTTTATGTTTTTAAAAGTGATTGAGCGAATGGGAATGCTACCATTTGTTATTTATCGTTTATTATTAGGTGTCGGTTTAATATTCTTTTTAATGCTATAAGCTATTAATCTTCAGGAAAGCCTCCCACTTTGGGAGGCTTTTTTATTTGCGCCAAGGGTTAATGGTAACTTAAGCTAAATTTTGGCATTATAGCGCCATTAAATTTTGCCCTAGAGCAAACTCCGCGCAGGATGAAAGGATAGTAAATGCATATACATATTTTGGGTATTTGTGGCACATTTATGGGTGGTATTGCCGCTATAGCAAAATCATTGGGTCACCACGTTACTGGGTCAGATCAAAACGTTTACCCACCAATGAGTACTCAGCTACAAGAACTGGGTATTGAACTAACACAGGGCTATGACGTATCTCAACTAGAGCCAGCTCCAGATATCGTTGTTATTGGTAATGCTATGAGCCGTGGTAACCCGTGTGTTGAATATGTACTCGATAACAGCCTGCCTTATACCTCAGGACCTGAGTGGCTAAAACATAACTTACTACAAGATTCGTGGGTGCTGGCTGTGGCAGGAACTCATGGTAAAACAACCACCGCCAGTATGTTGGCGTGGATACTTGAATATGCGGGTTTAAAACCGGGCTTTTTAATTGGCGGAATTGTACAAAACTTTGGTCTTTCTGCGCGAGTTGGGCAAACGCCATTTTTTGTTATAGAAGCCGATGAGTACGACACGGCCTTTTTTGATAAACGCAGTAAGTTTGTTCATTATTTACCTCGAACACTTATTTTAAATAATCTTGAATTTGATCATGCTGATATTTTTGAAGATTTAAACGCAATTAAAAAACAATTTCACCATTTGATACGTACACTACCGCAAAGCGGCAAAGTGCTTTGGCCAAAAAATGATGAAGCACTGAGCGATGTGATTGCAAAAGGGTTGTGGAGCGAGAGCGAAACATTAGGTGATGATTGGAGTTATGAATTACTCAAAGCCGATGGTTCTCAATTTAATGTTTTACTAAATAGGCAGTTACAAGGCGTTGTTAGTTGGCAAGCGATTGGTGAGCATAACGTTAAAAATGCCATTATGGCTATTGCAGCAGCACGCCATGTGGGAATTGCAATAGAGCACAGTATTGAAGCTTTGGGCGAGTTTATCAGCCCAAAAAGGCGGATGGAGCTTAAAGCAGATATTAATCATATTAAAGTGTATGACGATTTTGCCCATCACCCAACGGCAATACAAACAACGCTTGCTGGGCTGCGTGCTAAAGTGGGCGATGAAAAAATTATTGCGATTTTAGAGCCGCGCTCTAACACCATGAAAATGGGAGTGCATCAATTTACACTTCTCGATTCACTTCGCGATGCAGATGATGTGCTGTTATTTGAACCAGAAAATTTAAACTGGTCACTTAAAGAGCAAGCTGACAAAGCGGGTATGCAGTGCTTTGATTCTACAACCGCTATTATTGATACAGTGCTTGAGAATGTTGAGCCAAATCAACATGTTTTAATTATGAGTAATGGTGGTTTTAATGGTCTTCATCAGCAACTTGTTGATGGTTTGACCGATAAATACAGCGGAGAATAATGTGCAATTTAAAGATACAATTACCTTAGCATTTAGTGGCGCATCAGGCGCACCATATGGGTTAAGGCTGTTGGAAGTGTTACTTGAACAACAATTTCAAGTGTATGTGCTTATCTCAAGTGCCGCGCGCGTAGTTTTTGATACCGAGTCCAATATAAAGCTATCAGGGAATGAAGATAAAGCTACCGAGCAGTTAAGTGCATTATTTAACGCCAAGCCTGAACAATTAAAGGTATTTGGCAAAGATAACTGGTTCAGTCCGGTGGCTTCGGGCTCAGCAGCACCGAAAAAAATGATAGTATGTCCATGTAGTGCCGGGTCTGTGTCTGCGATTGCAGTCGGCGCATCAGATAACTTATTAGAGCGCGCTGCCGATGTGGTGATAAAAGAGCGAGGTCAACTTATTTTAGTCCCTCGAGAAACTCCGTTTAGCGAAATTCACTTAGAAAATATGCTTAAATTGTCGCGTTTAGGGGTCACTATCATGCCCGCTGCACCTGGTTTTTATCATCAACCACAAAGCATAGAAGACTTAGTTGATTTTATGGTGGCGCGAATTTTAGATCATTTAAATATTGAACATAATCTCACAAAGCGCTGGGGTTATGGTGAGGGTAAGAAATGAATAAGCAAAACATTGCTTTAAATATTGAAGGCCTTACCAAGGTTTACAAAAATGGGGTTGAGGCAGTAAAAGGCGTTGATTTACAAGTGCATGAAGGTGACTTTTTTGCACTGCTTGGTCCAAATGGGGCGGGTAAATCAACCACTATTGGGGTGATATCTTCTTTAGTTAATAAGACCAAAGGTAAAGTTGAAGTATTTGGTCATGATATTGATACCGACCTAGAAGCAGCGAAAGCTAACTTAGGTTTAGTGCCGCAAGAGTTTAACTTTAGCCAGTTTGAAACCCTAAGCCAAATACTCGTTAATCAAGCAGGTTATTATGGTGTACCGCGCGGCGAAGCGCACAAACGTGCTGACAAGTACTTAGCACAGCTAGGGTTACTTGAGAAAAAAGATAAGCAAGCGCGTACCCTTTCTGGTGGTATGAAGCGTCGTTTGATGATTGCACGCGCCTTAATGCATGAACCAAAGTTACTTATTTTAGATGAACCAACAGCGGGCGTTGATATAGAGCTGCGCCGCTCAATGTGGGACTTTTTAAGGCAAATTAACGAACAAGGTGTGACCATTATTTTAACCACTCACTACCTTGAAGAAGCCGAATTACTGTGTAAAAACATCGCTATAATTGATACCGGTCGCATAGTTGAAAACACCACCATAAAAGCCTTGTTAGCTAAATTAGACAAAGAAACCTTTGTATTGGATTTAAAACAGCCTACCAAACCGGTGACGCTTGAGGGGTATAATTTCACTATGACTGATGAGCACACCATTGAAGTTGAAGTGGCTAAATCACAAGGGCTCAATGCTGTATTTAGCGCGTTAACCGAACAAGGAAATACTGTGCTAAGCATGCGTAATAAAGCAAATCGATTAGAAGAATTATTTGTAGGTTTATTAGAGCAAGGGCGGGGCGAATAAATGTTTAAATATGGCGTAGCCTTAAAAAGTATTTGGATTAAAGAGTGTATTCGTTTTTTGCGTATTTGGGTGCAAACCTTAGTACCGCCTGCGATTACTATGAGCTTATATTTTGTTATTTTTGGAAATTTAATAGGCTCGCGTATTGGCGATATGGGCGGCTTTAGTTACATGGAGTTTATTGTTCCTGGCCTTATTATGATGTCAGTTATAACAAACTCTTACTCGAATGTGGCTTCGAGCTTTTACTCAACTAAGTTTCAAAAAAGTATTGAAGAGTTATTGGTTGCACCTGTGCCTAATTACATCATTGTGTTGGGTTATATGGGCGGAGGCATGACCCGTGGCATTATGGTCGGCTTTATTGTAACGTGCGTTTCTTTATTTTTTGTAGATATACAAATACATAATATTTTTGTGATTATAGCCACTGTTATTCTTACCTCGGCGGTGTTTGCCTTGGGCGGATTAATCAACGCTATTTATGCAAACAGCTTTGATGACATAAGCATTATTCCGACCTTTATTTTAACGCCTCTAACTTATTTAGGCGGAGTGTTTTACTCAATCACTTTACTGCCTGATTTTTGGCAAATGGTGTCGCAAATAAATCCTATTATTTATATGGTTAACGCATTCAGATACGGATTCTTAGGCGTTTCTGATGTTGATTTAACGGTTGCGATTGCGGTGTTGTTGGTGTTTATCAGCGTATTATTTACTTTAGCACTGACGCTAATTAAAAAAGGTGTGGGGTTAAGACACTAATGAGCGATGCAAATTCACGTAGTATTGTATCTAATCAAGCGGGACTTCATGAAAAGCTTGATGAAATAGTTAATAAACACTTACAAGCCGAGTTTAAAAAGCCAATTGCAGCGCATACTCAAACCGCATTTGATGAAGTTAATGCTAAGGTGCAAGCCTTTGATGGACCGCTTATTCTAGACTCCTGTTGTGGCGTTGGCGAAAGCACTGCTAATTTAGCGAAACGTCATCCTGATGCGTTAGTTGTGGGCATTGATAAGTCATCTCACCGACTTGATAAGCATGATGTTGAGTATAAACAAACTGAGAGTGGTCAATACATTTTGGTGCAAGCTGACTTAAATGATTTTTGGCGTTTAGCTGTCGCTGCTAATTGGCGGCCTACTCATCATTATTTGCTATATCCAAACCCGTGGCCTAAGTCTAAGCACATTCAGCGGCGCTGGCATGGGGCGGCTATCTTCCCCTTTATTGTTAAATTAGGTGGTTTGCTTGAAGTGCGCAGTAACTGGGATATCTATGTTAAAGAGTTCGCCAGAGCGCTCGAGTTAGCTGGGTATCCTTGTCAAACCGCGTTGTTTGAATCAGATGAAGCAATTACTCCTTTTGAGCGTAAGTACTGGGCCAGTGGTCAGCAAAGCCACCGACTAGCCATTAATATTAATAACTAATTCATTGCTTTTTTAAAGTCAGTAACATGTGGCGTTGGTTTGCCAAGGAAACTACCTTGCATCAGCGTCACATTTAGTTGGCTGAGTAACTCTGCAACCGTATTACTTTCTACCGCTTCAACAACCAATTCAAGTTCAAGCTGCTGGGCTATATCAGTGATGTAGGATATAAATAGCGACGTATTTGCATCATTTAATAGCTGCTTTGTGATTGCACCATCGAGTTTTATACCATCAACCTCCACTTTTAAAGTATTAAGAGTATTAATAAACTCATTACCCCAGCAGTGCATCACCACCTTTGCCCCCTTACTTTTTACCATTGCGATAAATGACTTTATTTCATAGTAATGTGAAATAACCTGCGACTCTAAAATCGAAATAGTAATGTTTTCAGGATTAGGGTAGCGATGAAGCTCATACGCAATATGATCATAAATAGTGGGATCTGCAATGTTTTCAGCGCACAGCGTTAACTCCCAACAAATTGCTGATTTACGAAAACGTGAAACACATTGAGTAAACAGTGCATGGGTTAACATGCCATTCATACGCAGTCTATTTAGTGCATTTGCAAAGGTATCAGGGGTTAAAATCTCCCCTTGTGAAGTGACTATTCTCGGTGAGCAATCATACCTAATAACTTCATCGGTATGAGTATTTATAACCGGCTGAAAGTAAGGAACAACACGATGAGCATCAAATGCTTCACGAATTTCTTTTGCTATTTCAACATTATATAAATATAGAGATTTAGCGTCATTAATTGCCTCACAGTAGTTAACTATGCTCTGATCGCCCTGCTTAGATTGCAGTAACGCAATATGAGCATTCTTAAGCAGTAATGACTTATTGCCTCTAGCTACACCAGCGTTAAGTGTAATATAAATAAAAGGCTGATTTAAAAACGGTATATTTTTATTATGCGATTGTATGATGCTATATAGCTCATCAAAGGGAGTTTCTTTATCAGTCAAAATAGCGAGTTTATTAGTTGCAATACGATAAATACGTGCGTGCAAACGGGCTTGCTGCTTAAAGTGAGTGAGCAGTTTTTTCATCACTTCATCGGCTGTTTTTGTGCCAAAAAAACGGCTGATATTATCAATTTCGTTCACTAAAATAATCGCAATTTGTAAATGATGTTCATTGCTTTTTTTTAGCCGTTTTTCTAAGGCAATATGATTTTCGAATCCGCTTGCATGGTCGCTCATTAATGAACGACGTACTCCATAGTAATAAAGAGTATAAACTATTAATAAAATAATAATTACGCAGCAAAAATGAAACATAGATTGATATAAGTCTGTTTTTAACGCATTGCTAATTTTATCAACGCTAATATCTGCAGCTGTAATATAGGTTCTGCCATTTTTTGCCAGATGAGGAATATATACTGTTTTAGAATGGCCGCGATGCGCTGTTGAGGTTTCAAAAATAGGGGCCGTTGATAAAAATGCAGCCATAGTTATTGGCGTGGCTTCGGGATAAAGATCTAAAAACTGAGTAACTTTACCGTTATTTTGATCATCTTGAGTGTAGCTAGAGGCAGTAAAATAAACATTTTCATCAATCAGTACCATTGAATATAAATAATCTATATTTAAATCATTGGCCAATGCCGAAAGCTGGTCGGCTTTATTTTGATAGCTTGAAAAGCTAATTTCTTGCGCTACTTTATCGTGATAATCACTACCTAAAATGTACTTTACGCTGGTGGCTGCATTTAATAAACGATTATCAATGCTGCGTATCACATCATTATTGATGGCAGTGTAGGTGTAGTAACTGTAGATTATTAAGCTGACTAAAAAAAAGACGGTACCGAGCGCCAACCGAGTTAATTTTAGATTTCCTTTTAGCATGTAACATCCTTATTTTTTGTTAGATTTATTATACTTAAAAATTATAAATGCCCAATATTTTAATTACCCTTTGTACTAAATATAAAAAATAGTGAAATGTTATCTATTTTGTATTGTCTTTTATGGCTTAAAACGAGACATTTTTGTCATATTGCAGTAAAGTTAGCGCAATTTTTTAGAAATGCCGTTGCTTAAAAACACCTTAAATTAGCGTGTTTTACAAACTAACAGGTGTTTTAGTCACACACTAGGTATGAAGATGGATCAAAAGCGTTGTGCCGTCGCCTCTAAAGAAAGCCTCAAACGGATATTTACCGTTCCAGAGGCCCCTGACTCAACTTTGAGCAAAATAGAGCTTGAAATTTCGAGTAATTTAGCAGGTTTCTTAAACGAAAATATCGCGGCAATTGAAAAACCATTACATGAAATAGAAAAAGATTTTCAATCGGCGGCTATCCCTGAAGAGCCAACGTTTGTGTCTTGCTATGCCCAAGATATTATGGAGCAGCTGGTTGCTCATTCTGTACATACCGCAGCGCCAAGCTTTATTGGTCACATGACATCTGCTCTGCCACATTTTTTACTGCCGTTATCGAAATTAATGGTTGGGCTAAATCAAAACCTTGTAAAAATAGAAACCTCAAAAGCGTTTACCCCATTAGAGCGTCAAGTTTTAGGAATGATGCATCATTTAGCTTATGGACAAAATGATGGCTTTTATTCTAAATGGATGCACAGTGCAAAAACCTCTTTAGGAGCATTTTGCTCTGGTGGCACAGTAGCTAACATTACAGCACTTTGGATTGCCCGCAACCGCTTATTGAAAGCGGATGGCAACTTTAAAGGCATTGCTGCACAAGGTTTAGTGGCGGGAATGCTCCACTATGGTTACAAAGGACTGGCGGTTTTAATCTCTGAGCGAGGTCATTACTCATTAGGCAAATCGGTTGATTTATTAGGTATTGGCCGTGAGAATTTAATTGGTATTAAAACATCGGCTGATAATAAAGTTGATGTAGCTGCTATGCGAGAAAAAGCGCTAGAGCTTGAAGCGCAAGGCATTAAAGTGATGGCAATTATTGGTGTAGCCGGAACGACTGAAACTGGTAATATCGATCCACTTGAAGACATGGCTAATTTAGCACAAGAGATTAATTGCCACTTTCATGTTGATGCGGCGTGGGGCGGAGCTACTTTACTCTCTAATACCCATAGGCACCTTTTAAAAGGTATTGAGCATGCAGATTCAATCACCATTGATGCGCATAAACAAATGTATGTACCGATGGGGGCAGGTTTGGTGCTGTTTAAAGACCCTGCAGCAACTGATGCCATCGAACACCATGCTGAGTATATTTTACGTAAAGGCTCTAAAGATTTAGGCAGCCATACCCTTGAGGGAAGCCGCCCTGGTATGGCGATGTTAGTGCATGCTTGCTTACGTGTTATTGGTCGTAAAGGCTATGAAATGCTTATCGATCGCAGTATTAAAAAAGCACGTTACTTTGCTGATTTGATAAAAGCAGATGAAGACTTTGAATTAATATCAGAACCTGAGCTATGTTTGCTAACTTATCGTTATGTCCCTAAGCAAATTAAAAATGCGATAGCACAGGCCGACGCACAAACCCGTTTAGATATCTTTGCCGCGCTTAATCGTTTTACTGCAAGCATGCAAAAACGTCAACGTGAATCAGGTCGCTCGTTTGTATCGCGTACACGTTTAACGCCAGTTCAATATGATAACCAACCAACCGTGGTATTTAGAGTGGTGCTTGCGAATCCGCTTACATCAGGTGCAATATTAAAAGAGATATTAGAAGAGCAGAAAGAACTAGCTCAAACCGACCCTGTATTTAAAAAGTATTTACGAAAATATATGTAACCATAAATGCTATAAAAAAGACGCTTAATAGCGTCTTTTTTGTTACTGATTAAAAGCAACTCGCCTTTATGAGGTTGCTGATAATTTGTTGCGAAGGCTTTATTTTTTCCATCGCTAAATATTCATCGGGCTGATGCGCTTGGTTAATTGAACCCGGTCCCATGACGATGGTTTCACAACCCAGTTGTTGTATAAATGGTGCCTCAGTACAGTAATTAACAGCCACCGCTTTTTGCCCTGCTATATTTTCGGCTAGTTTAACTAACGCGCTGTCTGTGCTTCCTGTAAATGCTGGAATTGGCTCATGTAAATCAATCACACTGACCGAATTAGGGTATTGCTGATTTATATCGTAGGTTGCATCAAGCAGCAATGCTTGCAGCTCTTGTACACTTAAGCCAGGAAGAGGGCGTATATCAATGTGCATTTCACAGCAACCGCAAATCCGATTTGCATTATCGCCCCCATGAATATTACCTAAATTGAGCGTTGGGTGAGGAATTTCAAAGTGATTTATTGAATATTTATTCTCAAGTTGTTCTTTTAAGATTAGCAATTTTGTAATCACTTTATGCATCACTTCGATGGCGTTAAGACCCCGTTCGGGATCTGAGCTATGTCCTGAACGGCCGACAACTCTTATTGCTGTACTCATATGACCTTTATGAGTAAATACTGGCGTCATATCAGTAGGTTCACCAATAATACAGCGACTTGGCTTTAAATTTGGGTGCTTACAGATTTGTTGTGCGCCAGCCATAGTGGTTTCTTCGTCTGCGGTGGCTAATATTAAAATTGGTTGTGTTTGTTGCTTTTCATCAAGCTCACTAATAGCCTGCAGTACAAAAGCAAAAAAACCTTTCATATCAATGCTACCTAAGCCAAATAGTTTGTTATCTCGCTCAGTTAATTTAAATGGGTTGTGATTCCAACGACTATCATCAAATGGCACCGTATCAGTGTGACCTGCCAGCATTAAACCGCCGTCGCCTTGACCGCGTTTTGCTAATAAGTTGTAGCGACCTTTGTTGCCTTCTAACTCTATTATTTCACAGGTAAAACCTAAGCTTTGACACCATTGCGCTAGGAGTTCAATGACACTTTTATTACTCATACATAAATGATCTTCAATGGCACTGATAGAGGGGGCAGCAATCAATTGCTGGTACATCGAAATAAATGACGGCAGAGACATAAAAAGTTCCAAAATAAGTATTCATTTTAATTGCATAACAATATAAAAGTATTTATGATGAATATCAATTCACTTTTTAAGCATAAATATATTAAAGTTACGCCATGAAAATAATACGACGATAGTTATCACTCATAAATTTAATCTGTTTGGCTGGGTTATACCCTAGTGTAAACAAACAACATGGAATGTGGTCACTAATTTTAGATAAAGAGTAAATAATGAACGTAGTAATTATAGGTGCCAGCGGTTACAGCGGCGCAGAACTGGCTAGCTTAGTAGCAAAACATCCAACTCTTTCGCTAACTGGTTGTTATGTATCAGCGCAAAGTTTAGATAAACATAAATTGCTTAGTGAATTGTATCCTGAGCATTTAGGATTACTTGATTTACCTCTGCAGCCACTAAATGAACATGCACTTGCTGATATCACTCATTCAGCAGATTACGTTTGTCTGTGCACCGATCATAAAGTAAGTGTGGATTTAGCGCCTCAGTTTTTAGCGATGGGCAAAAAGGTATTTGACCTTTCCGGTGGCTATCGTCTTGCAAGTAATGATGATTACGTTACTTATTATGGTTTTGAACACCAACATCCAGAACTACTTAATCAAGCGGCTTATGGTCTTGCTGAATGGAATAGTAAAGCCATTACTGATGCTCAGTTAATTGCTGTTGCTGGCTGCTATCCAACGGCTGCATTAAATGCATTAAAGCCTCTTCAACAAGCGTGCTTGTTGAGTGATGAAAAAATTATTATTAATGCGGTTTCTGGCGTAACTGGCGCAGGGCGAAAAGCCAGCATCGGTACGCATTTTTGTGAGGTATCACTTGCACCCTATGGTTTGTTTAATCACCGTCACGGGCCTGAAATACAACAGCACCTAGGTCATGAGGTGTTATTTACTCCTCATTTAGGTAATTTCCCGCGCGGTATTTTAGAAACTATTTATGTGCAATTAAAGCCGGGTGTGGCCTGTGAGCAAGTAGCTAAAGCTTATCAAGTATTGGCTGATGAGCCATTAATTCGTTTGCTTGGCAGCAAAATCCCTTCGATTAAAGGGGTGGCCAAACAACCTTATGTAGATATTGCGTGGCAGCAGCAAGGCTCACAGTTAATAGTAATGGCAGCAATTGACAACTTATTAAAAGGGGCAGCTGGTCAGGCCTTGCAATGTATTAATTTATCAATGGGGCTTCCCCACACTACAGGTCTAATAGGAGCGTTTAGATGAGCAGTAAAACGTGGGTTATTAAACTCGGTGGTGCAGTACTCAATACTGAAAATGCCGCTAAAGCATTATTTGAAATACTCAACGAGCAAGATGATGCTCAGTTTGTGATTGTGCATGGTGGTGGCTCATTAGTTGATAGCTGGTTAAAAGAGGCTGGTTTTGCCAGTGCTAAACACCAAGGTTTACGTATTAGCCCTAAAGAACAGATGCCTTATATTGTTGGAGCCCTTGCGGGTGCGGCAAACAAACAACTCATGGCGCAAGCAATTAGTGTTGGTCATAAGCCGGTGGGGTTAAGTTTATATGAAGCAGGGATCACCGCCTCGCAAAAATTAAAAGCATTGGGTCAAGTAGGTCAATGTCACAACAATGCTGATTCTATTATTAATGATTTACTCAGTGCTGGCCGGTTACCAATCATCAGTTCTATCGGCTTTGATGAGCAGGGCTTGTTATACAACGTTAATGCCGATGAAGCAGCCGCCGCAATGGCTAATAATTTAAATGCAGAACTTATTTTTATGACAGACGTAGAGGCGGTACTTGATGCCAATAAGCAGCCTTTACATCAACTTGACACAAAACACATTGATACTTTAATTGCAGAGGGAGTAATTGTGGGCGGGATGGAGGTCAAAGTTAAGACCAGTCTTCACGCTGCCCAACATTTACGACGCGGTGTGTACATTTCCAGCTGGCAAAAGCCAGAAAACTTAACTGCTTTGCTGCAAGGCGAGCATGTCGGAACTAAAGTAACACCATAGGTTGAACATGTTTAAAGATTTTTTAACGGGTCTAGAATTAGACCAACAAGGCGCACTAAATTTATTAAAGTTAGCGCAAGATATTAAAGAAAGCCCGAGTAAATATAGCCAAGTACTAGCTGGTAAGTCAGTGGTTACTTTGTTTGAAAAGCAAAGTTTACGTACTCGCCTTTCATTTGATATTGGTATAAACCGTTTAGGGGGCCATGCGGTTTACCTTGACCAACAAAATGGTGCAATGGGCGCCCGTGAATCAATAAAAGATTTTGCCTTAAATATTTCGACTTGGGCAGACGGGATTGTTGCGCGGGTTAATCAGCACAGTACGTTAACGACACTCGGTGAGTATTCATCCGTTCCTGTTATTAATAGTTTGTGTGATTTATATCACCCATGCCAAGCATTAGCTGATTTTTTAACGCTACAAGAAGTACATGGTGATGTTAGCCAGTTAAAGCTTGCCTATCTAGGTGAGGGCAATAATGTAACGCACTCATTAATGCTATTAGCCGCTACTTTAGGAACAGACTTTGTCGCTGTAACACCAAAAGGCAGCTCACCTGATTCGCAAGTGCTTAAAAAAGCAGAGCAAATAGCATCGATGAATGGCGCTTCTGTCATGGTAAGTGACAGGGTTGAGGCTGCAGTTGGCGCTAATGTTGTTTACGCCGATACCTGGGTATCAATGGGGGATACAACTCCTCTTGAGCAAGTAAAAGAAAAATACATGCCTTATCAATTAAACCAGGCATTGTTAGAAAAAACCGGTGCAACTACGGTATTACATTGCCAACCGGCACACCGTGAGTTTGAAATTACTTCTGAGGTAATGGATGGCCCTGCATCAAAAATTATACAGCAAGCAGAAAACCGCATGCATGCGCAAAATGCGCTATTAGTTACATTGTTAAATCCAAATTTTGTTAAGGAACACCTATGAGTTCAATTAAAAAAGTCGTTTTAGCCTATTCAGGTGGTCTTGATACATCGGCTATCGTGCCATGGTTAAAAGAGAACTACGGCTGTGAAGTTATTGCCTTTGTTGCCGATGTTGGCCAAGGCGCTGAAGAACTTGAAGGCGTAGAAGCTAAAGCTATAGCGTCTGGTGCATCTGAGTGTTACGTGGTTGATTTAAAAGATGAGATGGTAAGCGATTATATTTACCCAACGCTTAAAACGGGTTCTATATATGAAGGGACTTATTTACTTGGTACCTCTATGGCGCGTCCAATCATTGCTAAAGCGCAAGTTGAAATTGCACGTAAAGTAGGTGCCGATGCACTTTCTCATGGCTGTACGGGTAAAGGTAACGACCAAGTACGTTTTGAGTCATGTTTTGCCGCACTCGCACCTGATTTAAAAGTGATTGCGCCATGGCGTGAGTGGGATTTATCAAGCCGTGAATCATTGCTTGATTACCTAGCTGAACGTGACATTCCATGTTCTGCGTCAGCAACTAAAATTTACAGTCGTGATGCTAACGCATGGCATATTTCTCACGAAGGCGGTGAACTTGAAGACCCTTGGTGTGAACCAAGTGAGCAAGTATGGACCTGGACTAATTCACCAGAGCAAGCACCTGATAAAGCTGAACACGTCACTTTATCGGTTGTTGAAGGTGAAGTAGTTGCTGTAAATGGCGAAGAGCTTAAACCTTATGATTGTTTAGTTAAATTAAACGATATTGCATCACCTCATGGTGTGGGCCGTGTCGATATTGTAGAAAACCGTTTAGTTGGCATGAAATCGCGTGGTTGTTATGAAACGCCAGGCGGTACTGTGATCATGGCAGCGCTGCAAGCTATTGATGAGTTAGTACTTGATAAAGCGAGCCGTAAATGGAAAGAAGTACTCGGTGGTGAATTTTCACACTTAGTCTACGACGGTCGTTGGTTTACGCCGCTAAAAGATTCTATCTTAGCCGGTGCAGAAGCGCTGTCTACACTAGCAACGGGTGAAGTGGTACTTAAGCTTTATAAAGGTCAAGTGACAGCGGTTCAGAAAAGATCACCTAATAGCTTATACAGCGAAGATTTTGCTACCTTTGGTGAAGACGATGTTTATGACCAATCGCACGCAGAAGGCTTTATTCGTTTATTCTCGCTATCAAGCAGAATTTCAGCATTAGCTAAAAAGTAATTTTTTATGCCCCTTGGAATTAAGGGGCTATTATCGGGTTTGGAGAAATTTCATGGCATTATGGGGCGGACGTTTTTCTACGGGTCCAGATGAAGCGTTTAAACAGTTTAACGATTCACTTCCCTTCGATTATCAATTAGCAGAGCAAGATATAATTGGCTCTGTTGCATGGGCTGGTGCACTTGAACAAGTAAGCGTGTTATCTAGTGATGAGCACAAAAAGCTGGTATCGGCACTTTATGAGTTACTTGAAGAGGTAAAAGCAGACCCAATGGCTGTAGCTACCTCAGGTGCAGAGGATATTCACTCGCATGTTGAAGCTGCACTAATTGAAAAAGTAGGTGATTTAGCTAAAAAGTTACACACAGGCCGAAGCCGTAACGACCAAGTTGCTACCGACTTTAGACTCTGGTGCCGCGATACCGCCGATCATATTTTAAAAGCAATTGCGCAACTTAAAGCTGAGTTTATTGGCTTAGCTGAACGTGAGCTTGGCACAATATTACCAGGTTATACCCACTTACAACGTGCACAACCGGTGTTATTTAGCCATTGGTGTATGGCTTATGTAGAAATGCTTGAGCGTGATGAAAGTCGATTACAAGATGCCCAAGCACGAATGAATTATTGCCCACTCGGCAGTGGCGCTCTTGCAGGCACTGCATACCCGATTGACCGCCATGCACTTGCACAAGGGCTAGGATTTACTGGCGCGACTAAGAATAGTTTAGATGGCGTATCTGATCGTGATTTTGTGGTTGAGCTATTAAGCTGCGCGTCTATTTCTATGATCCACTTATCGCGGATGTCTGAAGACCTGATTTTTTATAACTCAGGCGAAGCTGGCTTTATTGAACTGGCCGATAATGTGACCTCGGGTTCATCTTTAATGCCACAGAAAAAAAACCCAGATGCATTAGAGCTAATTCGTGGTAAAACTGGCCGGGTGTTTGGTGCGTTTAGCGCAATGATGATGACCTTAAAAGCACTGCCACTTGCTTACAATAAAGATATGCAAGAAGACAAAGAAGGCATTTTTGATGCCATGCCAACATGGCTTGCGTGTATTCATATGGCACAAGCGTGTATCAAAGGTATAAAAGTGAAAGCAGATAAAACCCTTGCAGCGGCAAAAGGTGGCCACGCGAATGCAACCGAACTTGCTGATTACTTAGTCGCTAAAGGAGTGCCGTTCAGAGAAGGGCATCATATTGTTGGGGTGTTGGTGCAATTAGCTATTAGTGAAGGTAAAACGTTAGAGGAGCTTTCACTAGAGCAGTATAAATCAGTAAATCCAGTGTTTGAAGATGACGTGTATCCGGTACTTGAAATTGACGCCTGTATAAAAGCACGCCAAGCGCTTGGCGGTACATCACTAGAGCAAGTAAGCAAAGCGGTGAAAGACGCGAAAAAAAAACAGCAAATAACGGTTCGTGATGCCAACTTAGATGACGTAGAAGCAATTGCTAAACTCGTACAGCACTGGGCAACAGTCGGCGAAAACTTACCGCGAGCTAAAAGTGATATGGTGCACTCAATTAATGAGTTTGCCGTAACTGAGATAGACGGTCAGGTATCGGGTTGTGCTTCATTATACATTTACGACACAGGATTAGCTGAAATACGTTCATTAGGTATTGATCCTAAAAGCGCAGTAACGGGGCAGGGACGAGAACTGGTTGAACACTTATTAGTGAAAGCCAAAAAATTGGCACTTAATCGTGTCATTGTTCTGACTCGTGTACCTGACTTTTTCGAAAATCAGCGGTTTAGTTTCTGTAATAAAGAGAGCCTACCTGAAAAAGTAATGAAAGATTGCGAGCTATGTTTACGCAAAGAAAACTGTGATGAAGTCGCAATGGAATATATGTTAAAGCCAAGTAATAGCATGGAGATCCCCTGTAAAAACGTGGCTTGAGCAATCCCTAGGATAAAAAACGCACGGTGACCCCGATGCGTTTTTTTTTGAGTAAAATAAAATAATTTTTTAATTAATATACTATTAATTTAAAGTTGGCATATCGTTTGCTTTTATTATTCTGTAGCGTGTTGTTGAGTCAATTAAACAACGTAGGCAATGCGTTACTGCAGTTATTTAGTAACTGCTTCAGGTGGTGTGATTTAAATTTGCGCCAATAATAAATTTAATACTCAAAAGGATTAATCACATGCAAATTTCAGCGAACAGCCAAGTACAAATGCAAGCATACAATAAAACGCAACAATTAAAGCCTGCAATGGAACAAACTGCTAGCCCTAAAACCCTACAATCTGATACAGTAAGTATCTCTCAAGAGGCAATGAATGCTGCAGGTGCAGATCTTCAGCGAGGCGGTGCTATTGTTGTTCCTGTCAAACCAAAGTGATAATTAAGGTCTTTGATGTTTTTAACTGAGTTTTTTGGGTTGTTCTCCCTATCCGCTTTTTTGATGTGGGGTTTCTTAATGGCTTTTTTCTTTAATGTGTTTGTATACACTTTAGAAGTAAAAAGAGGTACAACCCTATTGCTCAGTTCATTTGTGATGATGGTATCTTATACCTTATCTGATTACTTCTTTACTTGGTTGTCTATTCAAAACACACTGTATCTTGATTGGGCTTTATATGACTTTGCAACGATTGCAGGCCTGATCTTAGTTTATATTTTTATCAGAAAAACAACACCTTCTTTTTTATATTTAGTTCTGGGGCTATCGATAAATTCTATTTTCTTTTTATGTATGTATTTAGATATGTATGTATATAAGAATCAAGAACCTTGGTTTTTTTGGGATGTTTACACATTTACAGTTAATCTTATTGATTTAATTATGATCATTGTTCTAATTGTAGATAGAGACTTCCTTGGTCTTCATAAATTAAAAAACAAATTCTTCAAAGGCTCAAATATTCAACCTGAAAACAATTTTTCATAAACATGTATATAAGCTATACCCTTGGTGAATATGTAAGCGCATTCATTCAGTGGGGCTTTTTAATGGCTTTTCTGTATTGTTTAGTTAAAAGTATCAATACGCCATATAAATCCTCCCTATATTTAGCTGTAATAATGCTGTGCTCATATGTATTAAGTGATTATTTATACATAGTAAAACATGTTTATCTCAATTGGATATTTTACGATTTTTTAACCATTGCTTTTATTATTCTTGCGATTAAAAAAGCTTTAGTCACTCCCTCTTTACCTGCATATCTCATCATTACAGGCTTAACCATAAATAGTGTATTAGTTGGTTTTATTTATTATGATTTATATATTCTTGGGAATACTCAAGAGTGGTGGTTTTGGAGTTTTTACTCTATTTCTATAAATTTAATTGACATATTAATGATAGCTTCTTTGGTAATAAACCTAGATCCCAAAAATATAAATCGATATACAAAGACCATAACACTAATAGATAAAAGCGGTGTTTCAAATGGATGACTTCTTGCTCAACCCATATGTATCGCTTTACCTAGGTGCATTTGTTCAATGGGGTTTTTTAATGGCTTTTTTATACTCATTAGTAACGAGTATAAATAAACCCAAAAAAGAGGCATTATGGCTGTCGCTAATTATGTCAGTTTCATATTCTTCAAGCTTGTTTATTGATATTCAAAATATTTCTTACATGCAACTCTTACTTTTCGACCTAATGACTATTTTAGTTATTTTGGTTGTAAGTAACTTCTTAAGTAAAAGCATTATATCTTCTTATCTATTATTAGGGCTAAGCATAAACTCACTGTTATTTTTTGGCATGCATCTGGATGTACTTGTTTTTAGTAACAGCTCACCATGGTGGTTCTGGTCATTTTATTCTTTGGGAATTAATCTGATGGATTTCATGATGATAGCTGTTTTCTTTATCAATAAAGACTTTTTAGGGCTAATGAAACTTAAAGGTCGTTTATTTAGATCTCGCGCTGAGTTTAAAAGCCTATAATGACGGATCTATTATGGCTACTTGTTAAAGTTGGCGAGAATTTAGGTAATTTTATATTGTGGCTATTTTTAATCGCTTTTCTATTTAACCTTTCTTCGAGCATTAATAAACAAGATAAAAGCTTACTGCATATTTCATTTATAATGATGATCTCGTATTTTCTAAGTGCATTTTTAAGCCTCGAAACTTCTACGTATAAAGATTATTTCATATTTGATCTCACAACTATTTTGATACTTTTTTTGTGGCGAAAAATAACGTTGCAAAACACGCCTATTGCTTTTTATTACTTAATTCTGGGGTTGGGAGTTAATACCTGTTTATTTTTGGGGATGCATTATGATGTTCAAGTTAAAGGGAACATTGATTACTGGTGGTTTTGGGCTGTATACGGGTTTGGCGTTATTCTCTTTGATTTTATAATGGCCTTGGCACTATTTATCAATAAAGATTTTTTGGGCTTAGTGAGGCTTAAGAACGTTCTGTTTCTAGCAAGAGCGAAGCTACCTAGCGCAATGTAATGATACGCTAGGTGTTGTGTTTAATGCTTGGTTTTCCCCAGTCTTGATTGCAGCGCCTTCATTACTATGGTGTCAACAAACTCACTCACATCGCCGTTATGGCGTGCTACTTCTTTTACTAGCGTTGATGATATAAAGGTATTACGCTCGGCGGGCGTTAAAAATACGCTTTCTAAATCAGGGTTTAAACGGCGGTTCATATTCGCGAGCTGAAACTCGTAATCAAAATCAGAAACCGCTCTTATGCCTCTAATCAATACATTTGCATTATGGTCGCGAGCCAGATCTGCGAGTAGCCCTGAAAAGCCAATGACTTTTACATTATCTAAATGGCTTAAAATTTCATTTGCTAAATCAACGCGTTCTTCTAAAGTAAAACACGGTTTTTTACTCGGGTTATGAGCAATAGCAACAATAACGGTATCGAACATTTTAGCCGCACGCTGAATTAAATCAGTGTGGCCGTTGGTAAGAGGGTCAAATGTGCCTGGGTAGATTGCGGTCACTTTCATAATATTTACTGTGTTATTATTTTTAGCCGTAGTGTAGCAGTGTTTAGTGTGCAAAGCAGCCTTGTAAGTAAATTGTGAAGAACTTCATGCCTTGATTGTTTTAACGCTGACTATTTGTTTATACTAGCGGATTGTTTTAATGCAGCATCGTATTTTCGAAAATTGAGTAATGAGTATATGAATACCAAGGATAAAATAATTCAAACCAGTATTTCATTGTTTAATGAACATGGTGAAAGAGCAATATCAACTAATCATATTGCATCGAGTTTAGGCATGAGTCCGGGTAATCTTTACTACCACTTTAAAAATAAAGAAGACATTATTCGCCATATATTTGCACTTTATCGTGATCATTTAAGTACTCACTTTAAGCCAGTTGATAAAGGCGATGATGCATTTAGTCATCTTGGCCCTTATTTAGATTCTTTGTTTGAATTAATGTGGCGCTATCATTTTTTTTACGACAATCTTGGTGATATTCTCGCTCGCGATAGCCATTTAAAGCAGGGTTACATTGATTTTCAGCAGGAGCTACTTGAGCAAGTACGCAACATTATTTTGGCCTTGCGGGATAGTGAAATTATTGCCATTGATGAACAAGATGCCATCGAGCTTGCTCATACACTAAAATTAACAGTCAGCTTTTGGACACCCTATATGAAAGCAAGAAGACTAAGTGGTGTGCTGGTTGAGCAAGATATTTACCCTGGCATTGTAAAAGTACTGACTTTATTTAAGGCTTACAGTACAGAAAAAAGCGCAAATAAAATTAATCAGTTAAGAGACAAGTACGCACTTTTAGCAAATGCTGCCCCCCAGAATCCTTAAGCCTGTTGAGTTGGTTAGTTCCTAGGCGTTAAATTTTTTGCTATAATTCGCCGCGCCCAATGCCTGGGTGCGCGAATTCCCGCAGTCTAAGAGTTGAACTATGCTTAAATTTATCGTCAAACTTCACCCTGAAATAGCCATCAAAAGCCGTTCAGTCCGTAAACGCTTTACCAAAGTGTTAGAAAATAACATTAAAATTGTATTGCGTCGTGTTGACGAAAAAGTACAAGTACGTAATAACTGGGATAATATTTCAGTTGTTACAAAACTAGATGATGCTCAAACTCGCCTTGATTTTATTGATAGCTTGCAGCGCATTCCTGGCATCGTACAGTTTATTGAAGTAACCGAAACAGACTTTAAAACCCTTGATGACATCTATCAAAAAACCATTGCGTTAGTTGGCCACACTATTATTGGTAAAACCTTTTGTGTACGTGCTAAGCGCATAGGTCAACATGATTTTACTTCAACTGAATTAGAGCGCTACGTTGGTGGCGGGCTTAATCAACATGTTGAAGGAGCTCGAGTAAAGCTAAGCCGCCCTGAGGTAACAATTCGTTTAGAAATTAAAGACGAAAAAGCCTACATAGTGACGCAAACCCATTTAGGAATGGCGGGCTTTCCACTGCCAACACAAGACGATGTATTATCGCTTATGTCTGGTGGATTTGATTCTGGCGTTGCCAGTTATCAGATGATCCGTAAAGGCGCTCGTACACACTTTTTATTCTTTAACTTAGGTGGTGCTGCCCATGAAATTGGGGTTAAGCAAGCGAGCTACTATCTATGGAAACAATACAGCTCTACACATAAAGTTAAGTTTATTACTGTTGATTTTGAACCGGTTGTTGCTGAAATTTTAGAAAACGTTGAGAACAGCCAAATGGGTGTTGTGCTTAAACGTATGATGATGCGAGCGGGTAGTGCCGTTGCTGAAAAACTAAATATTCAAGCTTTGGTAACGGGTGAAAGTATAGGTCAGGTGTCTAGCCAAACCTTAGCTAATTTAAGCGTGATTGACCGTGTAACCGAGACGCTGATTTTACGCCCACTTATCCAACATGATAAGCAAGAGATCATTAATATAGCGCGCCAAATAGGTACTGCAGAAATGGCTGAGACGATGCCTGAATACTGTGGTGTGATCTCTAAAAAGCCGACGGTTAAAGCCAAAATTGAAGTCATTAAAGCAGAAGAAGAGAAGTTTGATTTTGACGTATTAGATACCGTTATTGATAACGCCCGTGTTATGGATGTGCGCGATATCGATGTTGAAGCTAAGCAAGAGCTTAAAGAAGCTGAGTCAGTTACAGAGTTACCAGAGGGAGCGGTTGTTGTTGATATTCGCTCACCTGAGGAAGAAGATGTCGCTCCGCTTGAAATTGATGGTATTGAAGTTATTCATTTACCGTTTTTCCGTTTAGCAACTAAGTTTGGTGATTTACCTAAAGATAAAGACTATTACTTATATTGTCAAAAAGGGGTAATGAGCCAGTTACAAGCGCTTATTCTTCACGAAGAAGGCTTTACCACTGTAAAAGTCTATCGTCGTTAATGGCTAAATATTTTAAAAGCGCGGATTTATTCCGCGCTTTTTTTTGCCAAAATTTCAGCGAGTAAAGCGTCGTTATACGGGGTCGCAATATTATGTTGCTTGCCTTGTTCACTAATATAACCACAAATTGCCATGATCTCAGTTTGCCTATTATGCAAAACGTCTTGATGCATAGATGAGTAATTCTCTGCGGTTAAACTCATCACCTTATAGGCGCGCTCGAGGGCATCAATAAGCTTAATATTAAGTTTAAGCGCGGTCGCAGTGTGGCACGCTTCAGTTAATAAATTAATAATTGAGCTATTGAACTGTGGCGCACGCAACTGGCCGTTTTTTATATTGTACAGAGCGGTTAATGGGTTTATAGCAATATTAACCAGTAGCTTTTCAAACCGCAGTTGCTCAATATTGTTGCTGACAATTAATTGCGGAATAGTGTGTAATTGTACACTAAGCTGTTGAATATTTTGCATAGCTAGTTGATTACAGCCCCCTAATACACTTTGCCCATTTCCGGTATGCTGCACAATATTAGGGTTTGATTTGAACCCAGCCATGCTGGTGGTTAAAAAGTACAACGACTGCTGCTTTGTTAACTGTTCATTTAATTGTTCAACATTACCCATGCCATTATGGCTTAATACAATATGAGTACTCTTGCCTAGAAAAGGTTTTACTTGGGCGTAGGCTTGTTGCACTGCAAACGCTTTAACAGTGAATAAAACAATTTCAAATTCAGGAGCTTGAGCTAATTGCTGTTGTGAGATGAAAGTAGCGTTAATTTTTTCCGAAGGAGCATCACCACAGCTATAAAAGCGCGTATTGACTGTGCCCTTTTTGGTAAGAACATAAACTGTGTGATATTTAGCTAAGAAATGACTAAATAACAAGCCTATAGCACCATCACCAACAACGAGTAAGTTAGCCATAATGCTTCTTTTTACGCAGTGTTAATAGGGCTTTAGCTAAAAAATAGCTTGCCGCACCAATAAAATCGGCAACAAAATCGGCCAGTGATGCTTGTCTGTAAGGAAGGCTATCTTGCATAATTTCTATTGCGGCACCATAACCGGCTAACAGTAATATTTGTGCATATAAAGGTAGTTTAAAGGCTTTATCCATAATAATGGCAAGTAAAAAGAAAATACCAAAATGCGCCACTTTATCTACATGCGGAAATAAGTTTGCAGCGCCTTTTACCTCTTTAGCAAATAAGAAGGTAAATGCGACAATACTAATCAAAAAAATAGCTTGGTAAACACGCCTCGTCACGAAGAATCCTAAAATCGTATAAAAAAGAAGCCTCAGTATATCAAACTAAATTAGTATCGCACCTGAACAAGATGCAGAAAAGTGTAAAGATTTATCATTTTAACGTTATAATTGCCGCATAAAATTAAGATTAGCTAGTTAGGAGAACATCATGCCTTCATTTGATATTGTATCTGAAGTAGAAATGAACGAAGCACAAAACGCGGTTGATAATGCCAATCGTGAATTAGAGACACGATTTGATTTTAGAGGGGTCGATGCCTCAATTGAATTAAACGATAAAACAATTAAATTAAAAGCTGAAGCAGATGCTCAGGTTATGCAGTTGTTTGATATTTTAGCTGGGAAAGTTTCTAAGCGTGGAATGGACGTTGCGAGCCTAGAACTACAAGAGATTTCTCGCGCAGGCAAAAATGTTTTTCGTAACGTTGCACTAAAGCAGGGTATCGAAAAAGATATGGCTAAAAAAGTAGTAAAAGCCATTAAAGATTCTAAAGTAAAAGTGCAAGCGGCTATTCAAGGCGAAGAAGTACGCGTAACGGGCAAAAAGCGTGATGACTTACAAGCTGCTATGCAAGTTGTACGCACTGCCGATTTAGGTCAGCCATTTCAGTTTAAAAACTTCCGCGATTAATTTATTGTTTCGAGCTAGGCACTATAGGCGCTTAGTTCAAAGCAACATGTATTTAGCCAAACACGCTATATTGTTTGGCTTTTTTATTTTTGAATCTATGATAATTACCGAACCCCGAACCCCGAACCCCGAACCCCGAACCCCGAACCCCGAACCCCGAACC